>JAYSXN010000133.1:0-5957 GCA_043717405.1 Gammaproteobacteria bacterium | reverse complement strand
GGTCGGCGACGTCCATGTCCTGCTCGTCGCGGAACTGCTCGATGACTTTTTCAATCGGGGAGTCGGAAAGCTGCCAGGCATACAGCGCCTGCAGCGCGCGGCGCCGGGCACGGGAACGCGCGGCCGGGTCGATGCCGTCGGTGCGTTGCGGCTTCATGGGCTTGACGGCTCCAGGGCGTGCAACAGGCTCGACATTTCCAGCGCAGCCAACGCGGCTTCCTCACCTTTGTTGCCATGTACGCCGCCAGCGCGGGCCAGCGCATCGGCGTGCATTTCCACCGCGAGCACGCCGTTGGCCACGGGCAATGAATGATCAAGGGACACGCGCATCAATCCGCGCGCGCACTCGTCGGCGACTTGTTCGTAATGCCGGGTTTCACCGCGGACCACGCAGCCTAGAGCGATCAGCGCCGAATGCCTGCCAGCGGCAGCAAGTGCCTGGGCGATTACCGGCAATTCCCAGGCACCGGGCACGCGGATGGTGTCTACCTGCTGGTCGTCGACACCATGCTCACGCAAGGCGCGCTCGGCGCCCTGCACCAACGCCTCGGTAATGCCCGGGTTCCAGCGGCTGGCGAGAATGGCGAAACGCGCGCCGGGATGCGGGCGCAGCTCGCCTTCAATTCGGGACATGGGCAGGTCTTGGACTGGGGATAAACACTTTACCACCCTCAGCCGGCGGGCCCGGGCACGTACTCGACCACTTCCAGACCATAGCCGGCCAGTCCTACCTGCCGGCGCGGCGTACCGAGCACGCGCAACTGGTGCAGGCCGAGGTCGGCCAGGATCTGCGCGCCTGCGCCATTGCGGCGCCACTCCATGGACTTGGCGGCAATCGGCTCCGGCCGCTCGGTGATGCGCGCCAACAGGTCATCGGGGTGCAGGCGCTCGGACAGCACGACGACGACGCCGGCGGGTTCGGCTGCGACCTGGCGCAACGCCTCGGCCACGCTGATGCCGAAATCAGCGCGCTGCCACTGCAATACATCGGACAAAGGGTTTTTTACGTGCACGCGCACCAGCGTCGGCGCATCGCCGCGGGGCTGGCCGTGCACGAGCGCGAAATGCAGCTCGCTACTGAGGCGGTCGCGGTAGGTCACCAGCTGGAATGGGCCGGCTGCGGTATCGATGGGACGCGCGTCGAGTCGCTCCACCGTGTGTTCAGTCGCCAGCCGATAACGGATCAGGTCCTCGATGGAGCCCATACGGATGTCATGTTGCCGGGCAAAAATTTCCAGCGAAGGACGACGCGCCATGCCGCCGTCGGCGTCCAGGATTTCGACCAGGACGCCGGCTGGTTGCAGGCCTGCCAATTGCGCCAGGTCGCACGCTGCCTCGGTATGGCCGGTGCGCGTAAGCACGCCACCAGGCTGCGCCATCAACGGGAATATGTGTCCGGGCTGGGTCAGGTCGGAAGGCCTGGCGTCAGCGCGCACCGCGGCGCGGATGGTTGTCGCCCGATCCTGCGCGGAGATGCCAGTGGTTACGCCTTCGGCCGCCTCGATACTAACCGTGAAGTTGGTCTGGAACGGGGAGCGGTTGTCGGAAACCATCAGCGGCAGGTTCAGCTGCCGGCAGCGCTCCGGCGTCAGCGACAGGCACACCAGGCCGCGCGCATGAGTCACCATGAAGTTAATGTCGGCCGGGCGCACGAGTTCAGCGGCCATGATCAGGTCGCCTTCGTTTTCGCGATCCTCGTCATCGACGATGACCACCATGCGGCCGTTGCGAATGTCCTGCAGCAGTTCGGGAATGGCGGCGAAGCTCATGCGTGGATCCATTGGCTGAAGGCGCGTGTTGGTAGCGTCATGCGTCTGGCGCCTGTGCGAGGCGTTCGACGTAACGTGCGATCAGGTCGACTTCAAGGTTCACCGATGCGCCGACCTGCATCCGCGCGAAGGCGGTATTGGCGATCGTGTGCGGGACCAGATTCACCTCGAAGCCACTGTCATCGGCGGCGTTGACCGTCAGGCTCACGCCGTCGACGCAGATGGATCCCTTGACAGCGATATAGCGCAGCAGTTTTCGAGGCGCGGTGAAGCGCCAGCGTTGCGAGCCCCCTTCGGCGAGGATCGCCTCGACCGTGCCCAGGCCATCGACGTGCCCGGCAACCAGGTGCCCGCCCAGTCGCGTGGTCGGCAGCATGGCGCGCTCGAGGTTGACCGGCGTGCCTGGAGCCAAGAGGCCTAGCGTTGTCAGCGCAAGTGTTTCGGCCGAGGCGTCAGCGCAGAAGCTATGCACATCAAACGCCACGACGGTCAGGCAGACGCCCGATACCGAAATGCTTTCACCCAGTTGCAGGTCCGTGATCGGCAGCTGGCCTGTGTCGATGCAAAGGCGCAACTCGCCGGCCTGCCGCTGCGCACTGGCGATATTGCCCACCACTTGCACCAGGCCGGTGAACATCGGCTCAGCCCCGAACCGGCCGCAACAACAGGCGCATGTCCGGGCCGATCTGCCGGGAATCGATCAACTCCATGCCCAGCCGGTCGGACATCAGGTTGACGCCAAGTCCTGCGAACAGCGGCCGGCCCTTGTCACCGAGCAGCAGGGGCGCGACGTACAGCAGCAGTTCGTCGACGAGGCCATCGCGCAGCAGCGCGCCGCACAGGGTTGCACCCGCCTCTACCTGCACCTCGTTGATGTCGCGTTGTGCTAGCTGCGACAAAGTGGCGTGAAGGTCCAGGCCATCACCATCGCGCGGCACGGCGAAAGCTGAAATTTCATCGCCATAGTCGGGAACCATGTCCGCGGCGTTGACCGCGAGCGTCCTTGCGGAATTGTCGAAAACGCGAGTGCTGGTTGAAAGCCGCCCGCGGGTATCGAGCACGACGCGCAGGGGCGGCACCACATCGACGTCGTCGGCCAGGCGCACGGTCAGCTGCGGATTGTCGGCGAGTACCGTGCCGCTGCCGGTCAGCAGCGCGCTGCTGCGAGCGCGCCACTTCTGCACGTCGGCACGTGCCGCGCGCGAGCTGATCCATTTGGATTCGCCGTTGGCCATGCCGGTACGGCCGTCCAGGCTCATCGCCAGCTTCACGCGCAGCCACGGCCGCCCGCGTTCGAGGCGGGAAAAAAAGCCGCGATTGAGCTCCCGCGCCGCGCTTTCCATCAGGCCGGTGTCGGTGGTGATGCCGGCGGCCATCAGTTTGCGAAAACCCTCCCCGTCCACCGACGCGTACGGGTCGCGACAGGCGGCAACCACGCGGGTGATGCCCGCGGCGACCAGCGCATCGGCACAGGGCGGCGTGCGCCCGGTGTGCGCGCAGGGCTCAAGGGTGACGTAAGCCGTGGCGCCGCGCGCGCGCTCGCCGGCAGCAAGCAACGCATGCGCTTCGGCGTGCGGCTGGCCGGCGCGCAGGTGGAAGCCTTCGCCGACGATCCTGTCCTTGCGCGCGATGACGCAGCCCACCATCGGATTGGGCTTGGTCGTGTACGCGCCGCGCTCGGCCAGTTGCAGTGCGCGCGCCATCATCTGGTGATCGGTCGCGGTCCAGGCGGTCATGCCGCTGTGTCCAGCCGTGCGGCCCCAACCGGATGGATGTCCATCAGGTCAACCGGCTGGCCCTTCAGCGTGGTCGCCATCACCTGGCGCCAGCCGAGCCGCTGGTAAAACGCGGCGTGCAGCGGGGTGAAAAGGAACAGTTGCTCGACGCCAAGATGCGCCGCATGGTTCACCGCCGCTCGCACTAGGTGGGCGCCCACGCCGCGGCCACGCGCCTGCTGCAGTACGAACAAACTGGCCAGCCACGGACTGCCGTGGCCGGAAAATTCCGCGGCGTCCTCCAGCACCAGACTTACCGAGCCGATCACTTGAGCGCCATCCAGCGCCACCAATGCCGTCGGCAATTCACGCTGCCGCGCCTGCATGGCAAGCTCAGCCTGCGCCACCTCACGCGTCCAGTCGTCGTACAGATGTCCCCACTGGCCGTGATGCCAGGCGGCAAGCGTCGCGACATGATGGGCATGCTGGTCGAGAAACTCGATGCGCATCGTCAACGCTTGCTGCTTCGCGCCGTTTCGTCGAGCAAGGGCAATTGTTCTGTCGCCATGCCCGGCAGGTCGCGCTCCAGGCGTTCGATCTCTTCGCGGAAATCGGCCACGTCTTCGAAACGCCGGTACACCGATGCAAAGCGCACGTAGGCAACCTGGTCGAGCTTGCGCAGCTCATCCATGACGAACACGCCCAGCCGCCGGGACGCGATCTCGCGCTCACCGGTGACACGCAGCACGTGGATGACATGGCGCACGGCAGCGTCGATCTGTTCGCCCGACACCGGCCGCTTCTGCAGCGCGCGTTCGAAGCCCGTTCGCAACTTCCGCTCATCGAACGCCTCGCGCCGGCCGTCGCTCTTGATCAGCGAGGGTAGCTTCAGTTCAGCGGTTTCGAAGGTATTGAAACGCTCGCCGCATTGTTCGCACTCGCGGCGGCGGCGGATGGTGGAGCCGTCCTCGGACTCGCGGGAATCGATTACCCGCGTGTCCTCGTGCTGGCAGAACGGACAATGCATTGTTGCGCAGGCTCAGCCGTAGACCGGAAAACGCTGGCACTGCAGCGTCACATTGCCGCGCACGCCATCGATGACACGCTCATCGGACGGCGCATCGAGGACATCGCACATCCAGTTGGCCAGGGCAACGCAATCAGGTTCCAGGTAGCCGCGGGTGGTGATCGCAGGTGTTCCGATGCGCAGTCCCGAGGTGACGAACGGCGATCGCGGGTCACCCGGCACCGCATTCTTGTTGACGGTGATGTGCGCCTTGCCAAGCGCCGCTTCGGCGTCCTTGCCCGACAGGTCGAGGCCGATCAAATCGATAAGCATCAGGTGGTTCTGCGTGCCACCGGAAACCACCTTGTAGCCGCGTGCGCTGATTGCCGAAGCCATGGCCTGGGCGTTGCGCACGACCTGCGCCTGGTACTGCGCGAACTCTGGCTCCAGCGCTTCCTTGAAAGCCACGGCCTTGGCAGCGATAACGTGCATCAGTGGCCCGCCCTGGATGCCCGGGAAGACGATGCTCTGCAACTTCTTGACCAGGTCCTCGCTGGCGTTCTGCGCCAGGATGATGCCGCCGCGGGGACCGCGCAGGGTTTTGTGCGTGGTCGAGGTAACCACGTGCGCATGCGGCAACGGGCTCGGGTAGACACCGCCGGCAACCAGCCCGGCCACATGTGCCATGTCCACGAAAAACAACGCGCCTACCGCATCGGCGATCGCGCGCATGCGCGCCCAGTCCACTACTTGCGAATAAGCGCTGAAGCCGGCGATCAACATCTTCGGCAGGTGCTCATGGGCGAGCCGCTCGACTTCGGCATAGTCGATCAAGCCATTTTCATCGACACCGTATTGCACGGCGTGGAACAGCTTGCCGCTGATGTTGACCTTGGCGCCGTGGGTCAGGTGACCGCCATGCGCCAGCGACATGCCCAGGATCGTGTCTCCTGGTTGCAACAGCGCCAGGTACACCGCCTGGTTGGCCTGCGATCCTGAATGCGGCTGCACGTTGGCGTAATCGGCGCCAAACAATTGCTTGACCCGTTCGATCGCCAGTTTTTCCGCGACGTCGACGTATTCGCAACCGCCGTAATAACGCTTGCCCGGGTAGCCTTCGGCGTACTTGTTGGTCAGCACGCTGCCCTGCGCTTCGAGCACGCGCGGGCTGGCGTAGTTTTCGGACGCGATCAGTTCGACATGGTCCTCCTGCCGCTGCCGTTCGGATTCAATGGCCTGGGCCAGGGCGTCGTCGTAGCCGGCAATGCGCATCTCGCGGGGGAACATCGGTACCTCGGGGAGTATTCAGCGGACCTGAATTGTAGCCCCGCCCGCCCAGCCGGGCCATCGAAGTGGTATCGGCGCGGCCTATCCGCGATAATCACCGGCTAGATCCCCGCCGCCGACCAGGCAGCCCTTAGCCTATTTCGCCGCCGGCCCGCCGTTGGCGGCAGTGGCCGCGGCGCT
>JAYSXN010000132.1:0-1978 GCA_043717405.1 Gammaproteobacteria bacterium | reverse complement strand
AGTACTTCGAGGCATTGGTGCGCGGCGTGGCGATGCATGTCGTCGAGCTCGATGCTGTGCTCTCGCGTTTCATCGACCGCACCATGGCGCAGGTCGATCCCATCGAGCGCGCCGTGCTGCGCATCGCCGGCTTCGAGCTGCGCTATCGCCTGGACGTGCCGTACCGCGTCGTCATCAATGAAGCTATCGAAACCACCAAGCGTTTCGGCGCCGAGCACGGTCATACCTACGTCAACGGCGTGCTTGACCGTGCCGCGGTTGAATGGCGCGCACTGGAAATCCAGGGCGCGCGCCGCTGACATGCGTGGCGGTGAATTCGACCTGATCGAATCGATCCGCAGGCGCGCCAACACTCGACCAGACGTTGTTTTCGGCATCGGTGACGACGCCGCCATCGTCACCGTGCGCGAGGGCCATGAGCTGCTGGTCAGCACTGACACGTTGGTCGCTGGCGTGCACTTTCCCGATGACACCACTGCCTCGGATATCGGCTGGAAAGCACTTGCGGTCAACCTCAGCGATCTCGCCGCGATGGGAGCGGAGCCGGCGTGGGCCAGCCTCGCGCTGACACTGCCGCAGATCGACAACGACTGGTTCGACGCCTTCCTCGATGGCTTTTTCGAACTTGCGAACCAGCACGGTGTTGCGCTGATCGGCGGCGACACCACGCGCGGGCCGCTGGCGATCACATTGACCGTGCACGGTCTGGTGCCACGCGGCACGGCGTTGCGCCGCGAAGGCGCGGGCTTCGCCGACGACATATGGGTTACCGGCAGCCTGGGCGACGCTGCCGGCGGGCTAGCGCAGTGGCGCGCGCAAGGCATCCAGTCGGCGAAGTTGCGGCATCGACTCGACCGGCCGACGCCACGCATCGAAGCGGGCATCGCGCTGCGGCAGTACGCGACCGCGGCCATCGATATCAGCGATGGCCTGGCCGCTGACCTGGGCCACATCTTGGCGCGCAGCGGCGTTGGCGCCGAGCTCGACCTCGAGCGCCTGCCGACGACGCGCAGCCTTGCCGATCATTTCCCCGGGCAGCATGAGCGCTGGCGCCTGCAGTTGTCCGGTGGTGATGACTACGAGCTGTGCTTCACCGCGCCTGCGGCGCATGCGCTGGCGATCGAGCAAGCGCTCGCCGCCATCGACCTGCGCGGCACGGTGATTGGCCGCATCACTGCCGGCAACGCACTACGCCTGCTCGATGGCGAGGGCCAGCCTTTCGCGATCGACGCTGCAGGATTCGAGCACTTCCCGCCATGACGAGCACCGTCGCGAGCGCGTCTAGGTGGCAACTGCTCGCGCATCCGGCAGGCCTTATCGCCACCGGCTTCGGCTCCGGGCTGTCGCCGCGGGCTCCCGGAACGCTGGGGTCGTTGACGGCCTTGTTGCCCTGGTGGTGGCTGCTGCGTGCGCTGCCGCCCTTGCACTACGCAGGCGTACTCGGAGTGAGTTTCATCATCGGCGTCTGGGCATCGGCGTGGGTGATCGGGCGCACCGGCGTCAGCGATCCGCAAATCGTGGTGTGGGACGAGTTCGTTGGGCTGTGGATTGCCTTGTTCCTGCTGCCGCCGGGATGGCCCTGGCTGGTGGGCGGCTTCGTACTTTTCCGCCTGTTCGACATCTGGAAGCCGTGGCCAGTGCGCTGGGCCGACCGCCGCCTGCATGGCGGAGTTGGCGTCATGCTCGATGACGTGCTGGCAGGCCTGTACGCCTGCGGGGTGCTGCAATTGCTGCACGCCTGGATGCAGTCATGACTGTCTACGGTTCGGCGGTACGTCTTGGCTGATGCGTCGCTCACCGAGCGGCAACGCGTGGGCGCCGCTGCGGAGGACGCTGCGCTCGCGCACCTGCAGGCAGTTGGCCTGCAACTCATCGCGCGTAACGTCAGCTACAGGTTTGGCGAGATCGACTTGATCATGCGGGACGCGCAGGCAATCGTGTTCGTGGAGGTACGCTTCCGGCGTAATTCCCGTTTCGG
>JAYSXN010000131.1:0-1978 GCA_043717405.1 Gammaproteobacteria bacterium | reverse complement strand
GGACCAGGCGCGCCAGTCTGCCAACGAAACCCTCGCCGACAAAACCAGCGAGTACGCTGCGCTGCAAGCGCAACTGGCTGCCCTCTCGGTGGCTACAGTGCCACCCGCTTTGCGCGCCGCGCTGGCTTCAGCGCGCGGACTGGGCGACCTCAAGGCCGCACTGCACCGCGACGAGGCGCGGTTGTCCATGTGCCAGCGCGACCTGGACACGGCCGTAGCGGGGCTTGGTCCTTGGACTTTCGATCTTGCGACGTTGCGCAGCCTTGTCTTGCCGGGCGACGCCGACATCCGCGATCGCAGCCAGCGGCTGGCAGAAACGCAGACCCTGGGCAAGGCGCTGGCCGACAAGGAGGCCGAGATTCGCGCCGCTGTCGACATCCGGCAACTGGAGATCAGGCAGTACCGCGATGCTCATCATCCGGTCAGCCTGACGGACCTCATGACCGCGCGCGCCGAACGTGATGCGGTGTGGGACACGATCAAACGCGCAGACAAAACCCTGCCCGAAACAGCACTGGCGTACGAAGCCAGGCTGACGACAGCCGACAGCGTTGCCGATCAGCGCCACGACAAGGCGCGCGAAGTAAGCGAATTGCAGGCCCGGCTCGACGCGCTCGAGCTGCTGCAGCAACAGGCAGCGGATAACACGGCGAGGCAATTTGCCAACGACGCCGCGCGCCAGGCGCAGGTGGCCGGCGCGGACCACCTTATGACCGCACTGGGGCTGACCGGATTGCCACTGCAGGATTTCACGTCGTGGCGGTTGACCCGCGACGTGGCGTTGCGCGCCGACGAGTCGCTGGCCGATGTCCGGGCCGCATGGCTTGCCACGCAACAAACCGAACTCGCCGCGCTGATGGGCCTGCGCACTTCGCTGCAGGCAGCCGACATCGCGTTCGATCCCGCGACGTCCATGGGCACGCTGGTGTTGATGGCCTCGGATGCCGTCGACCAGGCCACCGCCACCCGTGCCCGGCGCGAGGAACTCACCCGGCAATACGAGCAGGCCGCGACCTTGCTTTCCCGGCAACGGGACAAGGCCGATACGGCGCAGGCGCAGTTCGACGCCTTGTCAGTTGACTGGCGCCGGGCATTGCTCGACATCGGGCTGGCAGATACCACCCCTGTCGCCTCAGCCGAGAGCGCGCTGGCGGTCATGGCGCAAATCGACGACAAGCTGCGGAGCATCGGTGAGAAACGGCAGGATCGCATCGAAACGATGCAGAGCGACCTGTGCGATTTCGGGCACGACGCGGCGGCGGTTATCGCAGCTGTCGCGCCGGCGCTTCAACAGCAGGGAGCTGCTGAAGCGGTCATCGAACTCGTGGCGGGGCTGAACAGAGCGCTGGATGACAAGAAGGAGTCCGACAGGTTGCAGGCTGAACTCAGCCGCCTCGACGGACAGGTCATTGCAGCCCATGAGCGCCTGGTGCACGCACAGGGAACGCTACTGCCATTGCTGCACTTGGCGCAGGTCGACGATGTCGATGGGCTGCGCGTGCGAATCGCCACCTCCGATCAGCGCCGGGCCATCGAGTCGGCAGCCGCTGCAGCCCGGCAGGCTGTAGAGGAGGGCAGCGACGGCCTGTCGCTGGAGGCGCTGGAAAATGAAATCGCTTCCCTCGATGCGACGCAAGTGCCCGTGTCGATGGCCGATACGGTGCGGCAAGCCGATGCCGTTCGGCTGGAGCAGGAGACGCTGATGGCAGAACTGATCCAGGCCAACACGGTGTTCGAAAAAATCGCAGGCCAGGACGACGCCGCGCGCGCCGAATCGGACCGGCAAAACGCCTTGGCAAAGATGGCCGACGCGGCCGAGCGCTACATCAAGGTGCACACTGCATCGCGCCTGCTGAAGTGGGCCATCGACCGGTATCGGGAAACCCGGCAGGGGCCGATGCTGGGTCGCGCTGGCGCTATCTTCGCCGCGCTGACACTGGGATCGTTCCAGAAGCTGTCGGTCGATTTCGACAGCGAT
>JAYSXN010000014.1:0-2567 GCA_043717405.1 Gammaproteobacteria bacterium | reverse complement strand
GTCGCAATATCCAGCGGCACAGCGCCGGCAGGAAGATGATCGCGGCGATCATGTTGAGGATGAACATGAAAGTCAGCAGGATGCCCATGTCGGCCTGGAACTTGAGTACCGAGAAAATCCACATCGCCACGCCCACCGCCAACGTCAGCGCCGTGTAGAAGATCGCGATGCCGGTGGTCTTGAGCGCGATGAAATAACTCTCGCTCACCGTCTTGCCCTGCAGCATCGCCTCGCGCATGCGCGCGAAGATATAAATTCCGTAGTCGACGCCGATGCCGACGCCTAGCGCGACGACGCATAGCGTGTTGATCTTCATGCCTATGTTGAGCGCGACCATCAGCGTGTGGCCGAGCTCAGTGACCAGAATCAGGGGCAGGAGTACGCAAATCGCCGCCCTGAGGCTCCTGAAACTAACCCAGCACATGACCAGGACCGCGGCATAAAGCAGGTACAGGATGAAGTGTTCTTTCTCGCGCACGGTGTCGTTGATCGCCGCGGCCACGCCCAGGCTGCCGGTGGCGAGGCGGAAGTTGACCTTGTCGGTGCTGTATTCCTCGCCCTTGGCCTGCGCGGCCTTGATCGCGGCATCGCGGGTCTTGGCGAAGTTCGGGTCGTAGGCTGCGTTTTCCTTGCGGAATTTTTTCGTCTCCGCCACCACGCGATCGATGGTGGAGCTCTGGTGGTCGCGGGTGAACACAGTGACCGGGATGGCGCTGCAGTCGGCGTTGAGCAAGCCGGAATCGGTTTCGAAACTCTGCGTTGCCTGGCGCAGCGTGTCGCGGTCGCGCGGCAGCACCCGCCAGCGGATCGAACCATCGTTCCACCCGGCATTGACCAGCTTGGCCGCCATCGGCAGGCTCATCACCTGCTCCACGCCTTCGACATTGCTCATGTGCCAGGAGAAACGATCGATTGTTTCCATTGCCTTGTAGCTGGTGGTGCACGCCGACGGCCCGGCTTCGACAATGATGTTGAGGATGTCCACGCCCAGGGCGAATTTCTTGGTGATCAGCACTGCATCCTGGTTGTAACGTGCCTCCGGCCGCAGCTCGGCCACGCCGGCCTGGGCGTCGCCGATCATCACCTTGTTGCCCTGCTGCCAGGCGAAGAACCAGGCAATCAAGCCCAGCGCAATCACGATGGCGGCGGGCTTAGGCTTGCTCAAGCGCGCGAGTAAGGCCCAGACCTTGTCGAACTGGGTCAGCTGGCGCAGGCGGTACGCACGTTTTCTCTCGATGTTTCGTACCACGGTATAGCTGAGCAGCACCGGCAGCAGGATCAGGTCGGTGAGGATGGTCAGGCCGACGCCGACGGTGGCGGTAATCGCCAGTTCCTTGATCATCTGGATCGGGATGAACCAGATGGCGCCGAAGCCGATGCAACCGGCCAGCAAGGCCACCGCGCCCGGCACCAGCAACATGCGGAACGACAGCCGCGCGGCTTCCAGCGGACCAACCGCGAATTTCGCGCGCTCACGCAGTTCCTCGACGCTGCCTTCCTCCAGGCCGCCGAAGAAGATCTCGCCGCGGAAGCGGTTGATCATCTGTTCCCCGTGACTCACCGCTATGGCAAAGATCAGGAATGGCGTCAGCATGTTCATCGGGTCGATGCCGAAACCCATCAGCCGCAGCGCGCCAAGCATCCACACCACCGACACCATCGCGCACAACACGGTCAGCGACGCCAGCTTGATGGATGAGGAATACAGGAATAGCAGCAGCCAGGTCAGGGCGATGGTGATGCCGAAGAACTTGATCACCGAGGTGGCGCCATCGCTGATGTCGCCCACCATCTTGGCGAAACCGATGATGTGCACGCTGATGTTGCCGTGCTCGTACTTCTGCCGGATGGCTTCCAGCTGCCGCGCGATCTTCTGGTAATCGACCTTGTGCGGATTGGTCGGCGAATCAGATTCCGGAATGATGTCGGCCCAGACCATCGCGCCCGAGTAGTCCTTCGCGACCAGCCGGCCGAGGATGTTGGCCTTGACGATATTGCCGCGGATTTGTTCGAACTGTTCCGGCGTACCCGGCTTGAAACTGGGGTCGTAGTCGTTCGGGATGACGTTGCCGCCGGAGATGCCGTCCTCCACCACTTCGATGAATCGCACGTTCGGCGTAAACAGTGAGCGCGACTTGGAATCATCGGTGTCATCGAGGTTGATGACGTCGCGAGTGACCTTCTGCAAGGTGCTCAGGTACTCGTCGCTGAACATGTTGCCGTCTTTTGCCATCACCGCCACGAGCACGCGGTTGGCGCCGCCGAAGTCCTGCTCGTAGTCGAGGAAGGTCTTCATGTATTCGTGCTGCAACGGGATCTGCTTCTTGAAGCCGGCGTCCACCTTCAGCTGGCTGGCGAAGAACACCATCGCCACGGTGATGACGGCAAATACCAGCAGCACCAGCGGGCGCGCGCCAAAGACCAGTTTCTCGGTGAAGCGTTGCACTGCGCTCATTGGCACTCCGTCACGGCAGGTGGAACAGGTTGACGCCCTTGTCACCGACCAGCACGAAGTCGTTGCCCGAGCCGGCGATTGCGGCGAGCGCGGGGGTTTCGCCATTGGCGTT
>JAYSXN010000130.1:0-1979 GCA_043717405.1 Gammaproteobacteria bacterium | reverse complement strand
CGGAGGCGCTGGGCGAACTCACGTCCTGGGTGATTTCCATGAACACCATGCCGTTGCTGCTGATGCGCGGCTTGACCTTCAGGCTTACGCCGGTCTGCCGGAATTGCACCTGGCTGTAGGTGTTGTCGTTGTTGGCGTTGCCGTTGTTGTTGAGGATGGTGCTCGCAACCGGGATCTGCGTGCCCGAGCTGAAATCGGCCTCGACGTTGTTGCGCACCAGTACCGACGGCGCCGACAGCACGCGCAGGTCCGACACCGAATCCAGCGTGCTGATTATTGCCTCGGCACTGGGCCCGAGGAAGGTAAAACTTGCGCCGACCGGCCGGATGGCGGTGCCGGAATTGGTCCAGTCGTTGAGCGCGTTGGTAGCAGTTTGCGTAACCGCCGGCTGGGCATTGCCGAAGAACCAGCTGACGCCGTAACTGAGCGCGCCGGTCAGCTTGACCTCGATGACCTGCGCTTCGATATGCACCTGCAATGGCATGGTGTCGAGCCGCTCGATCGCGCGGCGGATCGACTCCCATTGCCCCGGGCTGGCCCGCACCAGCAGCGAATTGCTTTCCTCCACGGCGCTGACGCCAACCTCACCGCCGGCGATGTTCAGCGTCTGGTTCGTGCTGCCGGCAGGCGTGGCAGGGGTGTTCGACAAGGGTGCGTTGGCTGGAGGCATGTCGGTCGTGCGCACCTCGACCGGCTCCAGCCCCGGCATCAGCGACGGCGCCGTGGTCTTGGTAGACGCGGTATTGCCGTAGACGCTGGCCAGCTGCTCGGAGAGGTCGACGGCCTTCACGTACTTCACTTCATACACGTACAGGCGCGAGCCTTCGCCGCCGGCATCCATGCGCTCGATCCATTCCTGGACTTCGCTCAGGTAGCGCGCTTGCGGCGTGATCACCATCACCGCGTTCTGTCCTTCCAGCGGCATGAAGCGGAACATGCCGGCCAGCGGCGTCTTGCCGCTTTCACCGAATACTTTTTCAAGTTCGGAAACGACTTTGGTCGCCTGCGCGGACTGCAGCGGAAACACGCCGACAGACATGCCGGCCAGCCAATCGACATCGAAGGTTTCGATCGTGCGCAGGTAGTTCTGCAGTTCGCTGCGGCTGCCGCCAACCACGATCAGGTTGCGCGCGTTGTCCACCTGCACCACCGCGTGGTCGCGCGCGTAGGGCTTCAACAGTTTTTCCATTTCAGTGGCGGAAATGTATTTGAGCGGCACAGCGCGCACTTCATAACCGCGCGCGCTCGCCGGCGAGCCGGTGCGCGGCGACAAGGTGCCGGCCAGCGCCTGGTCGGCGGGCACGATGTTGTAGCGGCCGTCGGTATAGATCATGCGGGCGTTGTTCCAGCCGAGCACCATCTCCAGCAGGGACAGGGCCTGCGAACCACTGACCGGCCGCGGCGTGGCCAAGGTCACCGTGCCCTGCACCCCGGGCGCAATTACGTAGTTCTGCTGCAACAGATCGCCGAGGATGGCTTTCACCACGGCATGCAGCGACTCGCCCTCGAAGTTGAAAGTAGCTTCTCCGGTACTGGCGAAGCTGGGCGCAGGCTGCGCGGCGATGCGCTCGTTGATCACCTGGCCGGTGCCGCGGATGATTCGCGGCGCAACGGCCCGCGGCTTGTCTGCGCCATTGCCGACGCCGACTTCGCTGACGATCGGCCGCTGCAGGGTGAGCGCGCGCAGCGCTTCGGGGTTGCGGCTGATGCGCGGCACGGCCGGCGTCACGCAACCGGTCAGCACGGTCAGCAGGCAGAGCGGGACGAGGATGGCGGCGCGGATCGGGAATGTCATTGGGCTGATCTTCTACGGGTCATTTTTTCTGGGGGTTCGCGGAGTCGGCTTCGGCGCGCATCTGCGCACGTCGGGCCTCGATGCGGCGTCGGATGGCTTCGACCTGCTGGTCGGGATTCAGTGTGCCCGCGCCGTCGGTTGCTGGCGCCAGCGTCGGCGCGATCGCGGCGGTGGTTTTGTTTAC
>JAYSXN010000129.1:0-1984 GCA_043717405.1 Gammaproteobacteria bacterium | reverse complement strand
CCGCAACGCTCGGCTTGCCCGGGATCGGCTTCGCACTCCAGCTCGATGCGCTGAGCGCGACGGTTTCCCTGCTGGTTGCCTTCGTGGGAACCGTCGTGATCGGCTACAGCCGCAACTACCTGGACGGTGATCCCGGCCACGGTCGCTTCATCCAAGGATTGAGCTTGACCCTCGCGAGTGTCCTGCTGCTGATCCTGTCGGGCAACCTGCTCCAGCTCGCGCTCGCCTGGGCGGCGACATCGCTGGGCCTGCAGCGCTTGCTGCTGTTCTATCGCGAACGCCCCGCGGCGATCCTCGCCGCGCGCAAGAAATTCATCGCCAGCCGGATCGGCGACCTATGCCTGATCGGTGCGATGGCGCTTGCGTATCGGACCTTCGGCAGCCTTGATGTCACCGCGATCGAGCACGGCGCGAAGGCCTTGCACAACGCCGCGGCGATCCCCGGCGGCGTGCACGCGCTGGCCGCACTGTTGGTGGTGGCCGCCTTGCTCAAGTCTGCCCAGTTTCCGCTGCACGGCTGGCTACTGGAAGTGATGGAGACGCCGACGCCGGTGTCGGCGTTGCTGCACGCGGGAATCATCAACGCCGGAGGTTTCCTGCTGCTGCGGTTCGCGGATGTCCTCGCGTTGTCAGGCATCGCACTGGATGCCTTGTTGCTGGTCGGCGCGGTGACCGCCCTGTTCGGCTCACTGGTGATGATGACCCAAGCCTCGGTCAAGGTCTCGCTTGCGTATTCGACCATGGCCCAGATGGGATTCATGATGTTGCAGATCGGGCTTGGCGCGTTTTCGGCAGCGCTTCTCCACCTGGTCGCGCATTCCCTCTACAAGGCGCATGCGTTCCTGTCGTCGGGCAGCATCATCGACCTGCAACGTGCGCCAGGCCCCACCGGTTGCAGCGGGCGCCCGCACCCGGAGCGCCTCGTGATGGCGATCGTGTTGGTACTGGCGACCACGCTGTTGGCCAGTTACCTCTTCGGTGCGACCCCTGCCGATCAGCCGGGCGTGTTCGCGCTCGGCGCGATCGTCATGCTGGGATTGACCCATCTGATCAGCCAGGCCATCGATGAGGAGCCAGGTGCCGCCGTGATTGGGCGCGTCGTCGCCCTCGCGGCCTGTGTCGCCACCGCTTACTTCGGCTTGCAATGGCTCGCCGCGCGGCTCACCCACGGCGTGTTGCCCTCGGCGTTGGCGCTGCGCGGGCCGTTCGACTTGGCCATCATCTCGATTGTGGTCTGCGGTTTCGCCGGGATCATCGTCGTGCAGGGCTTGCTGCCGGGACGGATCGAGACGCCCCGCTGGCAACGCTGGCATGCGCATGTCGTCAACGGCTTCTACGTCAATACGATCGCAAACCGCTGCGTGCTTCGGTTCTGGCCAACGGCGCCATTACCGACCTTCGCACCCACCACCGCACGCCCGGGGGCTTGACCATGTCCACAGCATCCACCGCCGTCCGCACCAAGCCGCTTCCGGAATCCAATCATGGGTCGATCGCATCGGCACGCGAACATCTCGAGAGGGCGATCGACAGCGCCTGCCAGCGCATCGCACCCCTCTGGCCACTGAGGCACTTCGTGGCGGTGAATCCGTTCCTTGGATTCTCCGGGCAAACCTTCGCCGCGACCTGTTCGACGCTGCGCCGTGTCACTGGCGCCCGCATGCTGATGCCGCGGCACTTCTATCGCGACGCATTGGCGAGCGGACGCATCAATGGCGCCGATCTGGCGGTCGGCCTGCGCGATCTGCCGAAGTCCGCATCGAATCCGCCGGATGTCGCGGCGTTCAGGCAAATGCTAGCCGAGGATGCGACGGTCGAACCGCAGTGCCGCCCGACCGTCGCCACGGTCGCCGATGTACTCGACGCGCTCGCGGGAGGCGATCGCCATGCGTCGCGCACGGCCTTCATGATCGACGAGATCTCGCGCTGGTGCGCGGCGTATTTCGACGAAGGTCCGGCAACGTGGAAGATGCCGTCGCGCCAG
>JAYSXN010000128.1:0-6002 GCA_043717405.1 Gammaproteobacteria bacterium | reverse complement strand
GGATGACGACCCGGGTCGGCAAGTCCGCCGACTGCACGCGCAAGGCTAGTTCCAGCCCGGTGAGTAACGGCATCTCGATGTCGGTAACCAGAAGGTCGGGCTGCAGACTTGTCACTGCCGCCCAGGCGGCCATGCCGTCGCCGACGGCGGCCAGCACCGTGAAGTCGGGCTCCATGCCGAGCAATGCGGCCAGCGCGCCGCGCACCATGGCCTGGTCCTCCGCCAGCACGATGCTGATCATTGCAGCGCCGCCGCCAAACGGCCCGGTGCACGCAACAGCAGCCGTGTTCCGGCACCGGGCGGGCTGTCGATTTCCAGCGAGCCATTGATGCTGGCGATGCGCTCGTGCATGCCGAGCAAGCCATTACCCTGGCGCACGACGCCGCCGCAGCCATCATCGCTGATGCTCATGCGCAGCTCGCCATCGGCCAGCAGCACTTCAATCTCCACGCGGCGCGCATGCGCATGGCGGATGATGTTGGTCACCGCTTCGCGCACGGTGAGTGACAGTACGCTTTCCGTCCGTTCGTCGAGCCCGAGCGCGGGCAAGCGCTGGTCGAGCCGGACTTCGGCGGAAAGCAGCGCCAGGCGCGCCGCTGCCAGTTCGGCATGCAGGCCGGCCGCGCGGATGCCGGCTACCGCTTCGCGAACCTGGGCGAGCGCCTGCCGGGCTACGGTTTCGACTTCGGCAATCTGCTCGCGTGCGGCCGATGGATCACGGTCGAACAATTTGCCTGCCAGTTCGCTTTTCAATGCCACCACCGACAAGGTATGGCCGAGCAGGTCGTGCAAGTCGCGGCCGATGCGCTCACGTTCCGCCATGGCAGCGAGCCGCCGCACTTCATCCTGGGTCAGGCGCAATTGCGCGTTGGCCTGGGCACGTGCGCGCGAATAAAGAATTCCGGCAACAGCCATGCCACCGATCACCGCGACGACGCCGGTCATTGCAAAGGCGGCCGCGCCGTTGGGAATCACCCGCCAGAATTCCACGGCCGTGATCAGCAGCAGGATTGCGCAGACCGCCAGCACACGCCGCGGCGGTAGCGCGGTCGCGGCCATGGCGGCGGCATAGATCAGCATCGTGTTGCCGCCGATGTTGAACGGAATCAGCGCCAGTCCGATCGTCGCCACCGCCAGCACGTGTGCGAGCGGCGCCGGAACGGGGTGCGCCTTGCGGTAGAAGGAAAAATACAGCGGCAGGAACACCGCGATGGCCAGGGCGCTGGGCCAGGCGGCCGACCAGCGAAACGGTTGGAACAGCAGTGGCGTCAGCAGGAAAAACAAGTACGCGAGGCCGAGCCATGGCCGGTCGCGCAGATCGAAACCGCCAGTGGTCTGATTGCCGTAGTCGCCCATGGCGCACACCTTAGCGGAAATCCGCCGGTGCAATGGCGCTGCGTACTGCAGTGTTCACACCGCTTACTCCACCGGCGCACCGACGCGGGGACGTCTGATGCGATAGCCGTTCTTCCAGATGGCGACGATGCTGCGCGTATGGCTGATGCGGCGCGTGGGGTCGCCGTTGACCAGCAACAGGTCTGCGCGCAGTCCCACCGCTATGCGGCCGCGATCGGTGAGCCCAAACACGGCCGCTGGACCGGAGGTCGCCGCGACCAGGCTTTCCGTCGGCGACAAGCCGGCGCGCACCAACTGTTGCAATTCCTCATGCACGGACGCGCCATGGGTAGTGTTCGGATTGGGGGCATCGGTTCCGGCGAGAATGCGGATGCCGGCTGCGTGCAGGCGTCGCACGCTTTCACGGGCGTTGGCGGTCAGGCTCGGCTTGCTGAAGGGCATGCGTGCATCGAGGGTCTGCACCTGCCCCGGTCCGATCCATGGCGCCATCCGCGGGTCGTGCGACGTACGATCTTGATGTAATCGGAACCTTCTGCCTTGCGTGCGGCGACCCAGGCCGGCGCCTGCGCGGGCGAATGCAGTGTCGGGATGGACACGCCGAACTCGGTGCCGTGCCCGCCGGGCGCCGTGGCCAGCGTACCCGCAGACCAGCTGTCGGCGCGGTCGGTGCGGGCCAGCGATTCACGCTCGGCGCGAGCGGTGGTGATCTGGTGATAGTCGCTGAACATGTCCAACTCAGTGGTTACCCCGAAGCGCAGCGCATCACGCCGTGCATCGCCCCAGGTGTGCACGTGCGCATCGATCAGGCCGGGCAACAGAGTGCGTCCCGCAGCTTCGACCACGGCTACGCCCGGCGCCGCTTGCATGCGTGGGGCAAACTCGACTATTCGGCCATCGCGCACATGCACCGAGGCCATCGGCCAGATCCTGGCGCCATCGAATACCCGCGCGTTGCGAATAATGAAGTCGGTGGGCGCGCTGGTTCGCGTATTGGAGCTGCCCTCGGCGGTAGTCGGTGCAAGTGCGACCATGAGGCCAGCGAGCAGGACGGCGCTGGCGGCGATGGTGATGTGCGGCAGTTTCATGCGCGGCTCAGCGCGCACGCAGGCGCAGTGTGGCCAAGGCCAGGAACAACGCCGTCGTGGCCAGCAGCACGCCGGCATGCATGGCATAACGCACGTGCTGCACCTGCCCAACGATGCCGAGCGCCATTTGCGCCAGGTGCCATGACGGCCATAGCACGGCGAGCTTCTGCAACAGGTGCGGGAAGGCGAACAGGGGCATCCAAAGTCCTGACAGCACCGACATCGGCAGGTAAACCAAGTTGACCACCGCCACGGCGGCCTGCCCTTTCACCATGCTGCCGATCCACAGGCCCAGCGCGCAGAACGGCAGGGTCCCCAGCAACAGCACGGCAACCAGCAACAGCCAGGTCTGGACATCGATGACGACCCCACCGAAACCGATCGCAGCGATCGAGAGCAGCACCACGATGGCCAGCGCGAAGACCATGCTCATCGATATCTTGGCGACAAAGTAGGCCATCGTCGGCATCGGTGACACGCGCTTGAGTTCCAGCCAACCTTGTTGGCGCTCCATGGCCATGCCGACACCGAAGCCGAACAGAGCCGGCCCAATCACGCCGAACACGCCATAGGTTGTGAGCATGTACGCAGTTTTCTGATAGTTGCCCCACTGCCCCGGCAGCACCAGTGCAAACAGAACGTAGAACACCACCGGGAATACCAAGGCGGGGACGACGAAGGAAGGCGTGCGCAGCGTGCGCAGCAACTCGTAATAGGCTTCAAGGGCATACAGCCTGAGCAACGACGGTCCGCTGCCATGCACCTGCAAGGATTGCGCGGCGGTCATGCGACTTTCTCCAGTGCTGATGCACCCGCGGAAGCGCGGGCGCCGGTGAGTGAGACAAAGGCTTCTTCAAGGTTGAGCGGACGAACCTCGAGCTCAGCCAGCATCGGATCGGTTGCGAGCCAGCGCCGAAGCAAGGCTTCGACCTGGCCACTGCGCACCTGGATATGGCCGTCGTCGGCGAACGCTGAAATCACTTCCGGCCAGCTGGCAAGCATCGCCAGCGGCAGCTTGCTGCGTGCACGAATGCACTTGCCGTCCGCCGCGGCCTTGATGCCGGCGGGCGTGTCTTCGGCGAGCACGCGTCCCGCGGCGAGGAGCACCACTCGATCGGCAATGGCGTCGGCCTCTTCCAGGTAATGCGTGGTCAGCACGATCCCGCAGCCGTCGTCGCGCAACTGGCGCAGCACGCGCCAGAACGAGCGCCGTAATTCGACATCCAGCCCCGCGGTCGGCTCATCGACGAACAACAGCGGCGCGTGGCCGCACAAAGCCAGGGCAAACTGCACGCGGCGCTGCTGGCCTCCGGACAATTCACCGTAGCGACGCCGTGCAATATCTTCGATGCCCGCCAGCGCGAGTGTCTGCGCCACGGCGCGCGGCCGCGGGTAATAACTCGAGTACAAATGCACGTGTTCGACCACGCGCATGGTGTCGTGAAGTCCGCCTTCCTGCAGCATCACGCCGATGCCGCGGCGTACTGCGAAATCCCTTGGCTCGGCGCCGAACAGTTCCACCTGTCCGCTGTCCGCGCGGAACCTGCCGGTCAGCAAGCCGAGCGCCGTGGTCTTGCCGGCGCCGTTGGCGCCAAGCACCGCCAGCACTTCGCCGGCGCGCACTTGCAAGCTCAAGCGGTCCAGCGCGATCTGCTTGCCGTAGTGCTTGACCACGTTAGTGAGGCTGGCCAGTACGGTGCCACGTGGCCTTGTCGAAGTTGAGTCGTGCATTGATGGTCTCCGGAAGTCGTCGCTACTGTGGCGCCGAGCTGGATTCCCCGGCAGTGGACTGCGTCAGCCGTGCTGCCTGACAGCTGTCATGCACGGCCGCGGCGCCGGGGGTTACGCGGCGCATGGCGGAGTGGTAGAATCAGCGCTAAGTAATTGTTTTTAAAACAATAGCAGCGCAACGCGCAGCCGCAACGGGAGTTGGCCATGAACATCATCGAGCACTTGCACGCACTGCGCAGCCGCGCTGGCGCCGTCCGTACCCTTGGCCTTGACGACGCCACGCTGCTGTCGTTGGCGGTGAAGTTTCCGGAACTGCTGGCTGCCGCCCAGGCTGCTGCGGAACAACTCGATGCAATCAAGGACGAGTTTGCCGAGGTGCTCGACCTGGACGAACAGGCGCAGATTGAACTGGTGCAAGGCGGCTTCATCAATTTCTATGCCGACGATTCAGTCAGCCCGTATGTCGCGATCACCGCGCGCGGTCCCTGGGTAGTCACACTGAAAGGCCGCGTGCTGCACGATTCCGGCGGCTACGGCATGCTCGGCTTCGGGCACACGCCGGCGCACGTGCTGGAGGCGATGGCCAAGCCACAGGTCATGGCCAACGTCATGTCGCCAAGCCTTGCGCAGTTGCGTTTCACCCGCGCCATGCGCGCGGAAATCGGCGCCACGCGCGGCGCGTGCCCGTACACGCGTTTCCTGTGCCTGAACTCCGGTTCCGAATCGGTCACGCTCGCCGGCCGCATCGCCGACGTCAACGCCAAGCAGATGACCGACGCCGGTGGCCGCCACGCCGGGCGCACCATCAAGCGCATCGCGATGAAGGGCGCCTTCCACGGCCGCACCGAACGCCCGGCCATCTATTCCGATTCCAGCCGCAAGGCCTACAGCCAATACCTGGCCAGCTTCCGCAATGAAAACAGCCTGATCACCATCGAGCCGTATTCCATCGATGCACTGCGCCAGGCGTTTGCCGATGCCGACAGCAATGGCTGGTTCATCGAGGCGATGTTCCTGGAGCCGGTGATGGGCGAAGGCGACCCCGGTCGTGCCGTGCCGCCGGCCTTCTATGCCGCCGCCCGGGAGCTGACCAAGGCCCACGGCACGGTGCTGCTGGTCGATTCGATCCAGGCTGGCCTGCGCGCACATGGCGTGCTTTCAATCGTCGACTATCCCGGCTTCGAAAACATTGAGGCGCCGGACATGGAAACATATTCCAAGGCGCTCAACGGCGGCCAATACCCGCTGTCGGTGCTCGCGGTCAACGAGCGCGCCGCTGGCCTGTATCGCAAGGGCATCTACGGCAACACCATGACCACGAATCCGCGCGCGCTTGACATCGCCTCGGTGGTGCTGGAATCGTTGACTCCGCGACTGCGCGAAAACATCCGTGCCAAGGGCGTGGAATTTTTGGACAAGCTGAATCGGCTCAAGGACGAACTCGGCGGCCTCATCACCAAGGTGCAGGGCACAGGCCTGTTGTTTTCCTGCGAGCTTCATCCGTCGTTCAAATGCTATGGCGCCGGTTCCACCGAGGAATACATGCGCGAGCGTGGGCTGGGTGTGATCCACGGCGGCACCAACTCGCTGCGCTTCACCCCGCACTTCGCAATCACCAGCGACGAGGTCGACCTGATCATCGGGCACGTGCGCCAGGCCTTGCTCAACGGGCCGCGCAAGACGCAGGCCGAAGCGGCCTGATCGCGGCGACGCGGCGCGCCTGGCAATGAGCGAGGCCAGCGCCATGCGCCGGTTGCCCCGCAACATCTGGGCGCTGGGTCTGGTCAGCATGTTCATGGACACCTCCTCGGAGATGATCCATGGGCTGCT
>JAYSXN010000127.1:0-6021 GCA_043717405.1 Gammaproteobacteria bacterium | reverse complement strand
GCCCGCGGATGCGCGCGACCTGAGCTTCGAATTCACCGTGCTCAGTTTCCAGGCGCCGGAAAGCAACACCGTGCAATACCGCCTGCGCGGCTACGACGCCAACTGGCGCGCCGGCGACAACCTCAGCCGCAACGCGCGCTATACCAACTTGCCGCCAGGCGACT
Organism: Gammaproteobacteria bacterium; assembly: GCA_043717405.1. Taxonomy (GTDB): domain Bacteria; phylum Pseudomonadota; class Gammaproteobacteria; order Xanthomonadales; family Xanthomonadaceae; genus Arenimonas. Next base: position 5,857 of record JAYSXN010000127.1, on the reverse strand, counting down.
ACGTGTTCGAGGTGCGCGGCTACAACAATGCCGGCGTTCCCGACCGCAGCGATGCTTCCCTGGCGTTTTCGATCAAGCCGTACTTCCGCGAAACCAAGGCATTCCTGCTGCTGGTCGGACTGGCGTTGCTTGCCTTGATCGTTATCGGTTACCGCTACGAGCGCCATCGCCACCGGCTGCAGCGCGCGGCACTGGAAAACCTGGTCCTGCAGCGCACGCAGGCACTTGAAGTGGCCAACCGGCAACTCGAGGATGCCAGCCACACCGATCCGCTGACCACGCTGCGCAACCGGCGCTACATCGCCAGCCAGATGCCGGCCGACCTGAGCTACTACGACCGGCAGATCTTGCAAGGCGGCTACGAGGACGAGGTAATGGTGTTCGCCCTTGTCGACATCGACCATTTCAAGAGCGTCAACGACCGCTTCGGGCACAAGGCCGGCGACATGGTCCTGCAACAGTTTGCCGCGGTGCTCGGCGGCCTGGTGCGTACCGGTGATTACGTGGTGCGCTGGGGTGGCGAGGAATTTCTGCTGGTATTCAGGCCGATGCACGCCCGCAACCTGCATGTGATCGGCGACCGTTTGCGCAGCGCGGTTGCCGCGCACTCCTTCGACGTCGGCACCGGGGAAAACATTCGCCTGACCGCGTCGTCCGGACTGTCGGAATATCCGCTGTTCCGCAACCAGCAGTCGGCGCTGGGATGGGAGTCGATGGTCGAACTCGCCGATCAGGCGCTTTACTACGTCAAGTCGCACGGACGTGATGGCTGGGCGGCGTTCCGGCCAACCACACTGACCGACATGACCTCGCTGCTGGCCGAATTGCAGCAGGGCACCGATACGTTGCTGGCAGCCGGGCGGCTGAGCGTGGTTGGCAGTGCCGTGGCCGAACCGGCCGTGCTTCGCGCCGGCCTGGACCGCACGCCTACCTAACGGTTGGCCGCCAGTCCGCCAAGCAGGCGCAGCTGCTCGGATTGCAGTGCCAGCAGCTCGCTCCACTGGCTCTCGCGCAGGGTGTCGATTTTTTCATGCAACAGCATGATTTCAAGTTCGGCTTTGAGGTTGACCTCGTAATCATGTTCGGCGCTGGCGCGATCGCGCTCGGATTGCCGGTTCTGCGACATCAGCAGGATCGGCGCCTGCACCGAGGCCAGCATCGACAGGAACAGGTTGAGCAGGATGTACGGATACGGATCGAAGGCGCCGCGGTGCACGAGCAGCACCGAGTTCAAGACCACCCAGCCGATCAGCACAGCGGCGAACAATCCAATGAAATGCCAGGAGCCGCCGAAGCGCGCAACGGCGTCGGCAGCGCGCTGTCCGAACGTGGCCGAGGCTTCGCCTTCGGACGTGGTGTCGCGCGCTATGCGCTCGCGACCGGCGAAATGCTTGGCAACCCTGCGCGTGCGCGCGTCGAGCTCGTCGAGCTTGAGGCCGAGCAATTTCTCGACGATTTCTTCCGGCTTTTTCATGGCGCTTCCCGACCCGGCCCGATCGGCCTTGGCCATGATGGGCCAATCAGCCCTCAGGCGCGCGCCTGGGGAACCAGGCCTACCGTCGCCAGCCGAAGTCAGTGCGCCCGTTGCGCGGGCCGCCGTGAAAACACCAGGATGCCACCGCGCCGAGCGGCCGGGTCAGGATGAAGGCCGCCCAGAACAGCGCCGTACGAGACACCGAGCTCCAGAAATAGAGCGCTGCCACCGCCGCGAGCAAGATGCTGAACACGATGGCGGCACCGCCATAACCCAGGCCGGCGGTATCGGCCGACCAGTCACCCAGCGCAGTGCCCAGTGTCTGGGAAAACATGATGGTGACCCAGTAGAAGCTTTCCGACTTCGGCGAACCGACCGTATCGATGGCCACCGAGCCCAGCGTGCGGTACCAGGTAAACAGGCTGGCCATCAGTAATACGAACAGGAGCGTGCTGCCGCCGGGATAACCGATGCCCAGGGAGCGGTCGGCATAGTCGGCAAGGGTGGTGCCCACCGTCGTGGTGGCGATGATCGTTGCCCAGTACACGACGGGATGGAATTTCTTGCCCTTGACCTGCACCAGCACCGCGACGAGGAAGACGACGGCAAATATGCCCGTGCTCAGCAGATAGCCCAAGTTCAAGGACATCGACAAGGCATCGCCACCAGTTTCGCCAAGCGTAGTTGCGAGGATCTTGATGATCCAGAATCCGAGCGTGACCTCGGGAACCTTGCTGAGCATTTCATCGGTATTGTCGGCGCGTGCGAGGTTGGCGCTTTACATTGATCGGTGGTCCTTGCAGGAAGAGTGAAGTCAGCGTTTGAAGCCCAGCACCAGCACCCCGGCGCCGACCATGGCAATGCCCAGCCACTCACGCGCCGACGGACGCTCGTGCAAAAAGGTGTAGGCAAACACCGCGACCAGCAACAAGCTCAACTTGTCGACCGGCGCCACCTTGGATGCTTCACCAACCTTGAGCGCGCGAAAGTAGCAGACCCACGACACACCCGTGGCCAGCCCGGACAAGACCAGGAAGCCCTGCGTCTTGCCCGACAGCGCCAGCGGGTTGGACCACTTGCCGGTGAACGCCACGAACAACGCCAGCGCGACGATGATCACTGCCGTGCGCACCAGCGTGGCGAGGTCGGAATCCACGCCGTCGAGGCCGATCTTGGCAAAGATCGCGGTCATCGCCGCGAACACGGCGGACAGCAACGCCCAGTAGAACCATGCCGCTGTGGCTGCCATGCGTGTGCCTGCCGTTGGGGCGGCCAGCGTAGCGCATGCGGCGCATCACTGAATGGATGAAGCACCGCATTGATTTGCCCAGTCACTCTCCAGCCGGTTTCGTTCAGCCGCCGGGGCGGTCGGCCCGGTGGGGCGGCGCTACACTGACCCGGATGCCCGACGACGGGAACAGCAGTTTGACCGAACTCGGGCAGGATCGATGAGCGCGCTGGACGAAGAGGAACTGCCGCACTCCGCGGTGCCGCAAAATCCTGACAGCGTCCTGCGCGGACACCTGGCGGCGGAGCAGGCCTTGCGCGCGCAGTCGGAGCTGCTGCGCATCACCCTTGCCAGCATCGGCGACGGCATGATCAGCACCGACGCCGATGGCCGCGTCAGTTTCATCAACGGCGTGGCCGAAAAACTCACTGGCTGGGTTGGCGCCGACGCGCTCGGCAAACCCGTAGACGAGGTGTTCCACATCGTGGACGCGGGCAGCGCCGCGCCGCTGCCCAACCCAGTGCTGCATACGCTGCGCGCAGGCACGGCGGTGGACATTGGCGAGCACGCGCTCCTGGTTGCCCGGGATGGTCGCCGGTTCCCGGTGGAAGATAGCGCCGCACCGATGCGGGACGCGGCCGGTGTCAGCGTGGGTGCCGTGCTGATTTTCCGTGACGTGACCGAGCGCAAGCGCGCCGACGCCGATCGCGAGCGCCTGCGCGCGGAAATGGAGTCGGGCCGCGAGCGCATCCGCCTGCTGGTCGAAAACGTCACCGACTACGCCATCATCATCACCGATCCGGAGATGCGCATCGTCGAGTGGCGAGGCAGTGCGGAGCTGATCACTGGCTGGAGCGCCCAGGAGGTGCTGGGCAAAGCGGCGGACCTCATCTTCACCCAGGCCGACCGCGACGCCGGCTTTCCCGAGCGGGAAGCGGCTCGCGCGCGAAGCGAGGGCCGCGCCGAGGACAAGCGCTGGCACCTGCGCAAGGATGGCAGCCAATTCTTCGGCGACGGCGTGATGACCGCGCTGCGCGGTCCCGGCGGCGAGTTGCAGGGTTTCGGCAAGCTGGTACGCGATGCCACCGACCGGCGGCGCACCGAGGAGGCATTGCTCGACGCGGACCGGCGCAAGGACGAGTTCATCGCACTGCTGGCGCACGAGTTGCGCAACCCGCTGGCGCCGATCCGCAACGGCCTGCAGGTCATGCGCCTGGCCGGCGACGACGCCGTGGCGCTGGCGCAGGTGCGCGCCATGATGGAGCGTCAACTCGGACACATGGTGCGGCTGATCGACGACCTCCTGGACGTCTCGCGCATAAGCCAGGACCGCATGGAATTGCGTCGCGCACGCGTGCCGCTTTCAGAGATCGTGGCCAATGCCGTCGAAACCGCGCGGCCGGTCATCGATGGGGCCGGACACCAGCTGACGGTGTCGCTACCCGCGGCGCCGGTGTTCCTCTACGCCGACCTCACCCGACTGGCCCAGGTGCTGTCGAACCTGCTGACCAACAGCGCCAAGTACACAGGGCGTGGGGGCCATATCCAGCTGACCGGAAAGCGCGTTGGAGATAGCGTGGAGCTGTCGGTGCGCGATGACGGCATCGGCATCCCCGCCGCTGCGCTGCCCCGCGTGTTCGACATGTTTTCGCAGGTGGACCGCACCACCGAGCGTTCCAGTGGTGGCCTGGGCATTGGCCTGGCACTGGTCAAGGGTCTGGTGGGCATGCACGGCGGCAGCGTGGTTGCGCACAGCGCGGGGCCGGGCAAGGGCAGCACTTTCACCATATCGCTGCCGGCGCTGCAGGCTGTGAATGAAGCCGACCAGGCCGACTCTGTGGAACCGCCGTCGATCCTGTCGCGTCGGCAACGGCGCATCCTGGTGGTGGATGACAACGTCGACTCGGCGGACACACTGGTCGGCATCCTCAACTTCCTTGGCCACCAGGTGCAGACCGCGCATGACGGCGTCGAGGCGGTAGCGGCGGCGGCGCAATTTTCCCCGGAAGTGATCCTCATGGACGTCGGCATGCCGCGCATGGGCGGCTATGAGGCAACGCGACTGATCCGGCAACGCACCGTCGGGCGCGCACCGCTGATCATCGCGGTGACCGGCTGGGGCCAGGACAGCGATCGTGCGCAGTCGCGCGAAGCCGGCTGCGACGGCCATCTGGTGAAGCCGGTAGCGTTGGCCGATCTGGAAATGCTGATCGATCAGATGGACGACAGCGACCGCTGACTAATGGGCGGCGCCGTGGCATTTCTTGTATTTGCGACCGCTGCCGCAGGGACACGGCGCATTGCGGTCCGGCGTGTCGGCGCGTAGTGCCGGCTGCCGCGGCGTCATTGAGTCGATGCGATGCTGGTGCAGGTCGGCAAGCATGTCCGGCAAACTGGCGACGATTTCCATGCGCTCGTTGAAGGTGAGTGGCTGCAACGCGGCGTCGATGCCGGCCTCGGGCTCCGGCTCGATTTCGCCGGTGGCCAGCCGCTCCAACAGCACGAAAATCTCATCGATCCATTCATTGCCATCGATCCACGCTTGCCACGCTTCAGGGCACAGTTCGACGGCACTGAAAAAACCGTGAGCCCAGTCATTGCCTACGTCGAGTTCGTCGGGTTGCGGCTCATCGGGATTTTCCGGTAGCCACAGCAGTGGCGACAGATGCTCGGGCAGCTCGTCGTCGGCATTGCGCACGCGCGCCTGGCAAGCATTCCAATGTCCCAGCACCAGGCGCTGGGCCGACGCGGCCTGGGCGTTGCTGGTCCACTGCGGCGTTGATTCCTCGCCCCATACCACCGGCAGCCAGCGCTCGATCGCCACTGCCTGCGGAGTGACTGCAAGCGCCGACAGGAAGCCATCGAGCGCTTCCATGTTGAAGCCGCGGTGCGGCACGGCGAACTCATCGAGCAGCTCGCCCAGTTGGTCGATCTGCGCGTCATCCAGGAAGGCGGGTGCGGAATTCATTGCGGTGGTTCCTCCAGGGCGTCGAACTGCGCCTCATCGAGCACGATAAAGGACCACAGCGGGAGCTTGCGACCTGCCCATTGCGCGCTCGCCGCCTGCAGGGTTTCCATCGCCGTCTTGAAATCGTCGGTCGCGCCCGCGCGCAATTCATCGCTGGCCTCCAGCAACAGCACCAGGCCGCGCGTGC
>JAYSXN010000126.1:0-6036 GCA_043717405.1 Gammaproteobacteria bacterium | reverse complement strand
AACCGAACCATCGTGTGGAGCTTCACTCGACAGGAAGCGGATCGGAAATTGGGGCGGCATTATGTTTCGAAACTTACGTGTTAATGTACTAGGGCCCGCTGGTCGCATTGTCTTTCGTGTCACGGAAGTAGAAACTGAGTCCACAGAAACAACTATGAGTCGCTATGGCGTCAGCACATCTACGCTGAACGCGCAACGCATTGGAAATAGTGTCTATGGCACCGTCACTTCCTACGACGCACCTCGTGGGAGCACGGAGCGCCTGCCGCCTAATACAACGCATTTCGCGGTTGATGCAAGCAAGACCAAAGAATTCACTGTTGCAGGCACCAAAGTGCAGATCATCAATGCCACAGAAACATCGCTCACGTACCAGCTCGCAAAGTTGTGAACAAACTCATGCGTTTTTCGGCGCGATTCCAGAATGCACATCGTTAACCATCCTGACTCAATAGTGAGCCCACGCGCTGAGATCTGCTTTTGGGTAATCACGCGCCTCGGACAGGAATACGTTCCAACTCACATCGTCTTGGATGCCAGTGACTACACCCAAGATAAAAGCGTCATCGACGAATTCAAAGATGTCGCCTTCACTTGGACACGAGACCGACCGACGGACGGTGTTCCTTGCTACTTTGCCGAGATCACGTGTAGCCCAGCCTGTACGCATCTCGTCTGGCTGTCCCACAAAGCGCTTGCCTACTCTGAACCAATATTCGCTTGGGTACTTGCACACGAATTGAGGCACGTGTACCAATCTCGTCAACAGTTCCCGCGAGACGAAACTCGACGTGCCGTGCAGCGACTTCGGCTAAAACCCAGCTACTCGAATCTTGTCCCGTCTCTTTTCGCGCCGGAGGAAATCGATTGCGAATTGTTTGCTCTAGATGTAGTGGGCACGCTGTATGGAGAAGATGAGTTGAACAGCTTTCTAGCCGTGAACCCTCTCCCCCGCTGTCCCTATCCGGCATATACAAATCTGCTAAAAGAAGCTGCGATCACCTTGCAATCATGAACTGGTCTCACAAACAGCAGGCTAATCGGGTAGGCACCGGCTTCTAACCGTCCCCCACACCACCCCACCGTGCGGGCCCGCAGTGGGCGGTTCAACCAGTCGGCGCGCTCAACGAAGTTTCCCATTTTCTCTTTGCCGTGTAATCCTGGGCCTGGCACCACTGGTCTTTCAAGTTGAGCAAACCTTGCTCCTTCAACCACGCGTTGGATACGGTCTGCAGTCTCACCGGAATTCTGGACATCTGCCAGTAACTGTTGCTACTGACGCCTTAGACCACCCGCTTTGGCCCGCGGCAACAAACACCCCGGCGTGGCGGGTGGCTGCGCCGGGGCGCTGAAGGCTATTCGCGCATGCTGCAGAGTCACGCGCCCAAACTATGGTGGTCACGCCAACCAACATCGCGTCCCACAAACATCATCTGCGCGACGTCCGTAAGCGCCACGGCGCGGACGCCCGGCGCGCTCGCCAACCGGGATGCGCGGCGTCAGCGCATCCTTGTCAGCGCATCCCACCAACCCGCAGGCAAAGTCGCAGCGCAGCTCACTGGCCGCCCACAAAGCCAAATTGCGTGACGAAGATCGGCAGGTGCGCGTATCGGGCTTTCTATGAGAAAAATCCCAGGTTGCGCTGGTCCACGGGGAAGTTAGCCAAGTTAGGGAAGATCGAAAGCGCGTCGCTGGAGGAGAGTCCGAACCAGCCGGCGAGCGTCGCGCCGAGCTGATCGACCGAGGTGTTCGGCAGCAGGCTGCCATTGCCGAGCTGGTCCGGGCTGCTGTCGAAATTGCCGTTCGATGCGTTCTTGAGACCGAGGACCGGAAACGCACCGTAAAGATCGCCGCCTTTCACCGCGCCGCCCATCACGAAGTGGTGGCCGCCCCATCCGTGGTCGGTACCGTCGCCGTTGCTTGTGAAGGTGCGCCCGAAGTCGCTCGCGGTGAAGGTCGTCACCTGGTTGAGTGCGCCCAGCCCCGCGAGCGTCGTGTCGAAGTACTTCAGGCCTTGCGCGAGCTGCGCCATCAGCACCGCCTGGTTGCGGTTTTGCAGGTCGTGCGTATCGAAGCCACCGAGACTCACGAAGAACACCTGCCGCGTCACGCCGGTCGCACCCCGCATCCCGGCGTCGATCAAGCGCGCGACCACCTGGAATTGCAGCGCCAGGCTGTTGGCGGCTTCCAGGCCGGTAAGCGGGTTGACGTAGCGCAGCTTGGGATCGTTCGCGGCGCTGTAGGCGCCGGTTGCCGGCACGGTACCGAACAAGGGGTTGCTCGGCGTGCGCAAAGCAGTGCGCAGCACTTGCTCGGCATCGATCGCACGGCCAGCGACGGCGGTGAGGTCGGCGTCGAAAGGATGGGTGGTCCGCGTCGTCGTGACGAGGCGCTGCAGCGCCGCGCCGACGTCGGCTGAGCCGTAGAGCTTGCCGGTGCTGTCGACGCCGAGCGGCACCGCGCCGTTGGTGGACACGCCGTATTGGCGGACGACGTCGCCGTCGAGAAACACCGCGTTGCCGCCCGCGGTGATCGCGGTAAACAGCGATGTCGAGTTTGACGCCGCGAGCAAATCGCCGATACGCCCGCCCCAGCCCCGCGTCGTGCCCTCTGGCCCGAGCGCCTGCCAGGTGTTCTGCTGGTCGTTGTGGGAGAACAGGCGCAGCGGCTTGGGAAACGTGCTCGACGCATACTGTACCTTGGTCGTCGGCATGATCAGCGGCCCGACATTGGGCAGGATGGCGAGCCGCTTGTCGGTGTCGAAGAGCTTTTGCACCGCGCCGAGCTGCGGATGCAGCGCAAAGCTGCGACCCTGCGGATTGAGCGGCGCGATGGGCAGGATGCCACCCAGGCGCGCTGGCGATCCGGCCGCCGCGGCGGTGTTGGGGAGCGTGCCGGCCGGGAGCAGCGCGATAGGGTCGGGCGCCTGCGTGCGCGTTGTCCTGTACGCGTTCCACGACGCCACGTCTGTCGGAAGAACCATGTTGAACGCGTCGTTGCCGCCGTACAGAAAAAGGCAGACCACGGCGCGATAGCTGCCGGCCGACTGGGCCGCAGCCGACCCGAGCGCGGCAAGGTTGAGAGCCAGCGGCGCGGCGCTGCCGACGACCGCGGTCAGGGCCGCGCTACGGCGCAGGAAGATGCGGCGGGAGACATTGTGCAGGATGTTCATAGAGGCTTTACGCTCACTTCTGGGACAGGAATTCGGGCGAAGCAAGCGTCAGCAGCACCGCCGAGTTCACCCGCGCGCGCTTGGCTGCATCGATCGCAGGCTGGTTCGTGCCGGCCCGGTTCAGCGCCGGTATGGCAATCTTCGCGACCGCACCCGAGATCAGCGCGCGCAGGTCGTCGCTCGCCAAGCCATACAGCAATCGGTCGGTCACCGAATTGACGAGATCGATCGGCGTCGAAGCCAGTGCGATCTCGGCCGACCAGTCGCGCTGAAGGTCGCGCCGGTTGTAGGCAACGCCGTTGACCGTGCCGTTGAACTGGCCGACGCCGCCGGTGAGGTTGTCGCGCATGTAGTTGATCCAGCCCGAGACGCTGGTTTCGTTGACGAGCTGCATCTCGGGCGCGACCAGACCGGCGGCCGCCGTCGCGGTGCCCGGCGGCACGTAGCCAGGCCGATAAAAGTTGAACACCGACGGCGAGCGCAGCGGCGTCTGGCCGAGCGATGTGGCAACGGCGTCGGTGTTGCCGACCTTGAAACCGCCGCTGTCCGACTTGTGCGGGAAGGCGCGCAGGTAAGCCGAGAGCCTGAGCACCGGCTCGCGCAGCTTGCCCCCGCTGTTCGACTGCAGCCGCGCCTCGGGGTGGATAAGGATCGCCTTGACGACAGCCTTCAGATCGCCGCCGCTGCTGATGAAGACGGCCGCGACATCGCGTACGTAGGCCGGGCTCGGGTTGCTGGTGACCAGGCGCTGGATCAGCTGCTGGCTGATGAAGGGCGGCGTGTTCGGATGCGCGGCGAGCGTGTCGAGCGCGATCTTGAGATCGCCCGTGGGGTCCGCCGAGGTCGATGCCGGGATGCTCGCACCGAGAAAGGACTTGGCTTCGGTGCTGTGGTACTGCGGATATGGAACCATCGGCTTGATATAGCGGTCGGGGTCCGACACGCCACCGGTGTTGCCGTTCAGGAAGCACGACGCGTTGCGCGCGCCGCAGGCCCAGCTATAGCCGGTATAGACACGCGACAGTCCAGCGACGTCGTTCGGCCCGTAGGTCTCGACGGCGCCGCCCATGCCCAGGTCACGCGTCCCGTCGGGATTGAGCTTGACGACGCCGATCGAAAACAGCTGCATTGACTCGCGCGCGAAGTTCTGGTCGGGGATGCGGCCGGTGGTCTGATCGGCTTTCTGGTTCTTCAGCCACGACAGGTACAGGCCCATCAGCGGATGCAGCGCCACCGACTCAAGCAGCTCGCGGTAGGTCGTGAGGCCCTTGACGCCGAGCAGGTCGAGCCAGTCGGCCATCGCCCGCGGCTGGTTGCCGATGTTGCCGTCGACCGCCGAGATCACGAAAATCTGCGACAGTGCATAGGCCACGCGCAACCGGAGCTGGTCAGGACCGTTCGCAGCCTGGCTCCAGAACGATTCCCACACTTGGTCCTGGCCGGCGCCGTTCGACGCCGGGTTGGCCGCCCTGATCGCCGCATCGGCCGCTTCCCACTGCGCGCGATGCGAGGTGGCGGGCAGCGTGAACTGGCGATCGATCCAGGCGCCGTAGCCCAGCTTCATGACCACCTCGGTGTCGTAATCGGTCGGGCCGAATGAGGCCTGGGTCAAAAAGCGACTGGCCGTATAACGCGTCGGGCGATCAGCCGATGCCGCTGCCGCCGCCCTGCGCTCATCAGCCGTCTGAATGGAACTGCTGCCATCCGTGCCGCCGCCGCCGCATGCCGTCAGCAAGGCAGCGAACGCGATGCGCGTGAGCCACGAAACCGGATTCGGGATCCGGAGGACATTGTTTTCAATCACGCAAGCTCTCCCTATCGATGCCATCACTGCCGCAGTGCGAGATGGCAAACCCCCCGATACGGGAGGTGACAAATCGTTTTTGCCAATCTAACATGGCAGGGGCACGCGAGCAATCGTTTCACACGCGGGCGATACACTCTGCCAAATCTTTCCAACCGGTAGCAAGCATGAACACGATGAACACCCGATGGAGCGCGGCGTTGACCGCGGCATTTCTGTTCGCCGGCATCGACGCGGCAGCGACGACCCTCACGTTCGACGATCTGGCATTGGGGACGAAGCTTTCGACCCAATATGCCGGCGTGGTGTTTGCGCCAAATACTTTTCCCGGAACGATCTCCCCGACCAGCGCATGGGCGACGAATACCGACATGACGATCGTCTCGGCGAGCGGTGGCGATGTCGGCGCCCTCGGCACGCCGAGCCTGGTTAGCGGAAATGTGCTGCGATCCTTCGCCGGCTGGCTGGACGAGAACGGCGACCCGAGTTTTCGAGTCAGTTTCGTCACGGCGATCGATTCGTTCAGCGCCGACTTTGCTGGGGTTTCGACGCCGGCCGATGTTCGGTTGTTCCTGTACAACGGCAACACCCTGCTAAGCACGGTTGCGGGTTCGTCGGCAGGCCAGTTTACGCTGGCGTACGCGGCGCCCCGCATCACGAGCGTTATCGTCACGCCAGGCGACAGCCTCGACTACGTCGCCGTCGATAACATTCGGTATCAGGCAGCAGTCACTGCAATACCCGAGCCGAGTACCTGGGAGATGGCGGCCCTGGGTGCTTTTGTGCTGACCTGGGCCAGCCGACGCAAAGTGCCAGGCCAGACCAAAGCGAAGCCGGCTCCGGCGTAGCGCTTCACGGCCGCAGCTCCGCCCCTTCGTCCGGCCCCAGCCGCGCGAAGAAAAACAGCGACAACAGCGTCATCATTCCAATCGCCGCGAAGGCCGGCGAAAAATCGCGCGCTTCCAGCACGGCGGAGTTACCGTCGTGGTACCAGGCTGTCAGGCTGACCAAGCCGGCGCCCATCGTTACTCCGAAGCTCAGCGAGATCTGCTGCGCCATA
>JAYSXN010000125.1:0-2006 GCA_043717405.1 Gammaproteobacteria bacterium | reverse complement strand
CTCATGGCTTTGCAGCACAATTACGGCACCGGCCGTCGCAAGTCCTCCACCGCCCGCGTGTTCCTGCGCAAGGGTGAAGGCAAGATCACCGTCAACGGCCGTCCGCTGGACGAATTCTTCGGTCGCGAAACCTCGCGCATGATCGTGCGCCAGCCGCTGGTGCTGACCAAGATGACCGAGCAGTTCGACATCAGCGTCACCGTGGAAGGCGGCGGCATCACCGGCCAGGCCGGCGCGATCCGCCTGGGCATCGCCCGCGGTCTGGTCGAGTACAACGACGGCCTGAAGCCGGAATTGCGCAAAGCCGGTTTCATGACCCGTGACGCCCGCGAAGTCGAGCGCAAGAAGGTCGGCCTGCACAAAGCCCGCCGCGCTACCCAGTTCTCCAAGCGCTAAGCCAGAAAGTCAGACGTCCAGTTCCGTTGAACTGGAGCGAGTCCCGCATTGGGGAATCGTCTAACGGTAGGACAGCGGTCTCTGACACCGCTAATCTAGGTTCGAACCCTAGTTCCCCAGCCAAAACACGAACCCCCGCCCAGCGCGGGGGTTTTTGTTTTGCGCAACGCAACGCTGCGACGCTAGACTCCATCATCACCAGGAGTCACCGCCATGCCCGCCCAGCCCGCTGATCTAGCCCGCCTGTTTCCACTGGACTCCTTGCGCCCGGAAACCCGCGACCAGCTTGCGCAGTCCGCAGAGGTTGCCGACTACGGCCGCAATGAGTCTGTCTTCCGTGCTGGCGACATAGATGAGCAGACGGTGTACCTGCTTAGCGGCGAGTTGCGCTGCGAGTACCCGGACGGCCGCGTCGTCGCGCACGTGGCAGGCGACGGCCATGGCCGCTACGCCCTCAACGACGCGGTGCCGCGCCGCTTCACCGCCACGGTCAAGACAGGTACCGCCCGGGTGATGCGCCTGGACCGCCGCTTTGTTGAAAAAGTCATGACCTGGGACCAGCTCAGCCGTGACGCAAGCTACCGCTTCAACGACTCCACGCCTGGCGCCAACGACTGGGTATATCGCCTGTTGCACAGCTACGCATTCATCCGCCTGCCCACCGGCAACCTCGAGCGCATGTTCCAGCAGTTCGAGCAGGTCAACGTCGGCCACGGCGAAACCATCATGCGCGAGGGCGACGCTCCGGATTACTTCTACGTCATCCGCGAGGGCACCGCCTCGGTGTCGAAGATGCTCGACGGCGCGCAACAAGTGGTCGCTTACCTTCGCGAAGGCGACGTCTTCGGCGAAGATGCGCTGATCGCCAACGTGCCGCGCAACGCCACCGTGCGCATGCTGCAGGGCGGCCGCCTGATGAAGCTGTCGCGTGAAGCATTCAACGCGGTGCTCAAGCCGCCGATGATTTCCTGGGTGTTGCCGGCGCAGGCAGCCAAGCTCGTGCAGGACGGCGCACGCCTGGTGGACGTGCGCATGCCCGAGGAATTTGCGCAACGGGCGATACACGGCGCCGCGAATATACCGCTGTATCGCCTTCGGGAGGAAATGCCGGGCTTGCTGCGCAGCGGCAGCCACGTGCTGGTGTATTGCAACACCGGCGAGCGTTCCGCGGCCGCCGCCTTCATCCTCAATTCGATGGGCTACCAGGTCAACGCCATGCACGGTGGGCTCGGCGCGATGCTTCGCCAGCAAACCGTCGAGGCGGTCTGAGGCGACGCCGCGCACATCACCCGCGAAGTTCACCGTCCACGATCACCACGTCAGCGGGCCGCCGCGCAAACAGGCCAACGGTCACCACCCCGGCTAGTTGGTTGATTTCACCTTCGAGGGCAACCGGGTCGGCGATCTGCCAACCATGCACGTCGAGGATGATGTTGCCGTTGTCGGTGATGGTGTTTTCGCGCCATACCGGACGCCCGCCAAGTTCTGCCAGCTGAGCGCTGACCAGCGTGCGCGCCATCGGTATCACCTCGACCGGCACCGGGAACTTGCCGAGCCGTTGCACCTGCTTGCTGGCGTCAATGATGCAAACGAAGCGTGCGCTGGCCTGG
>JAYSXN010000124.1:0-6059 GCA_043717405.1 Gammaproteobacteria bacterium | reverse complement strand
TGCGTTCGCGATCTTCCAGTGCCGCCTGGCGGCCGACTTCCGGATTGGCGCCTGCGCCAAGACCCTTGGTCACGTTCGCGCCCAGCTGCAATTGCTGCTTCGCGCCGGATTGCTTAATCGCCTGGGAATCGGTGTTTGCGGTGATGAATTCAACGCCATCGACACCGGCATTGACCATGTGCGCGACGGCATTGCCACCGCCACCGCCAACGCCGATCACCTTGATGACGGCATTCGGGGCCAGTCGTTCCAACAGTTCAAATTGTGCCATGTGCGTGTCCTCGTGATGTCGAATTGGGGTGGTGTTTTCTTATTTGTGATGCGTTACCGGACAGTCGCCTTCGTCGTCGCGTTTCCAGCCGCCACGTGAAGGCACGCAGCAACATCGCGGCGGGTGCCGCTGCGTGTCCGGCGTTCAAAACTCACCCCGGTACCAGGTACGGAGGCGATTGAATAAGGTGCCGGCCTTGCCGGTGTTGATGCGTGGCCGATGCGGGTGCTCGAGCTGGCTCCCCCAGAGCAGCAGGCCCACGCCGGTGGCGTGCACCGGGTTGCCGACGACTTCGCCCAGGCCGCTGATGTGCTGCGGGATGCCGACGCGCACTGGCATGTGCAGCATCTCCTCAGCCAGCTCGACCACGCCTTCCATGCGCGACGAACCGCCAGTGAGCACCATCCCTGCGCGCACCAGTTCCTCGAAGCCGGAACGGCGCAACTCGGCCTGGACCATTTCAAAGATTTCCTCGTAACGGTTTTGCACCGCTTCGGCGAGGGCCTGCCGTGCCAGCCGCCGCGGCGGACGGTCACCGACACTGGGCACCTGGATGCTTTCTTCAGCCGTCGCCAATTGCGCAAGTGCGCAGGCATAGCGCACCTTGATCTGCTCGGCTTCAGGCGTTGGCGTGCGCAACAGGTGCGCAATGTCGTTGGTGACCTGGTCGCCGGCGATGGGCAGCGAGGCGGTGTGGCGAATCGCACCCTGCACGAATACGGCGATGTCGGTGGTGCCCGCGCCAATATCGACGAGCACCACGCCGAGTTCACGCTCATCGGTGGTCAGCACGGCGGTGCTGGATGCGACCGAACTCAGGATCAGGTCATCCACCTGCAGCCCGCAGCGGTTGACACACTTGCTGATGTTGGCGGCTGCGCTGACTGCGCAGGTGACCAGGTGCGCGCGCACTTCCAGGCGCACCGCCGACATGCCGACCGGATTGCGAATGCCCTCCTGTGAATTGTCGACGATGTATTCCTGCGCAATGGCGTGCAGGATGCGCTGGTCGGCCGGAACGGCGACCGCCTTGGCCGCTTCGAGAACGCGGTCGAGGTCTGCGTAGGTCACTTCGCCGCCGGACACCGGGACGATGCCCGGCGAGTTGCGGCAGGCGGTGTGGCTGCCTGATACCGAGGCGTACACCGATCGGATTTCGCAGCCGGCCATCAGCTCCGCCTCCTCGATCGCGCGCTTGATCGATTGCACCGTGGACTCGATGTCCACCACCACGCCGCGCTTCATGCCGCGCGATTCGTGCGAGCCGATGCCGATCACTTCGATCTCGTGCCCGGGCGAATATTCCCCGACCAGCGCAGTGACCTTGGAGGTGCCGATGTCGAGGCCGACGATCAGCGCTTTGTCACCCTTGCGATTCATGATTTGGCCTGTGTGGCGGTGACGGGGGGAACTGGCGCGGGTTCGCGCCAGGTCAGGGCGAATCCGTTGGTGTAGCGCAGGTCGGCGCGTTGCAGGTGGCGGGCATCGATGCTCTGCAAGCGCGTCAACATCCGCGCGAAACGCGCCAGCCGCTGTTGCGGGTCGCCGCGCCCCACTTCCACTTCAGTGCCGTCGGACAATTGCAGGTTCCAGCTGCCGCGCGCCGACAGGCGCACCGCGCTCACCTGCAGGCCGCTGCCCAGGAACAGGGGACGCGCCTGGCTGTGGAAGGCCATCAATTCGCTCGCGCGCGAATCCGGACCTTCGAACAATGGCAGGTGCGAAATCACGCCTGCAGGCGCTGGAAAAATCTCGCCGTGCTCCGACAACATGCGGTCACGGCCCCAACGCGCGAGCGGCTTGTACTCCACCAGCAATATTTCCAGTCGATCCGGCCAGCGCTTGCGCACCTCCACACGCTGCACCCAGTTGAGGCGCACCAGCGCGGCGCGCACCTGGGCCAGATCCACGGCAAAGAATCCATGCTGCACGAGTGGCAGGACTGCGCTGCGCACGCGCGCGTCGCTGACTTCGCGGAATTCACCGGTCATCACCAGATGCCGCATAGGCCAGCGCGAACCAGCGATCCAGCCGTTGAGTACCGCGGCGACGGGCAGCGCCACCAGCGTGCAGGCCAGTAACCAGGCCGCGATGCGCAGCAGTGCGTTCATTGACGCAGCTCCTGCGCGACACTGGTTTCCAGGATCCGCCAGCACAGGTCGTCAAAGCTGATGCCCACTTGCGCGGCGGCCTTGGGCACGAGCGAATGACTGGTCATGCCCGGAGCGGTGTTGACCTCCAGCAGGAAAAAATTGCCGGCCTGGTCGCGCATGACATCCACGCGGCTCCAACCCGTGCAACCGATGGCATGGAACGCCGCCAGCGCCAGCGCACCTATCTGCGCTTCATCGTCACCGGCAAGGCCGGGGCAAAGGTATTGCGTGTCTTCGGCCAGGTACTTGGCGTGGTAATCGTAATATTCGCCCGCGGGCACGATGCGGATCGAAGGCAAGGCGCGATCGCCCAGGATGGCGACGGTCAACTCCTGGCCCTGGATCAATTGCTCCATCAGCATCTCGCCCGGATAGCGCGCGGCCAGCGCGACGGCGGCGTCGAGGTCGGCATCGTTGAACACGCGGCTGACGCCGACGCTGGATCCTTCGCAGGAAGGTTTGACGATGACCGGCAGGCCGAGCTTGCGTGCTGCTGCATGGATGTCGTCGCCGGGCGCAAGGCGTACATAGCCTGGAGTCGGCAAGCCCAGGCTCAGCCACACCTGCTTGCTGCGGATCTTGTCCATGGCCAACGCCGTGCCGAGCACGCCGGAACCGGTGCACGGCACGCCAAGAGCTTCGAGCAAACCTTGCAACACACCGTCTTCGCCACCGCCCTTGTTGCCGTGCAGGATGTTGAATACGCGGTCGATGCGCGCGGCTGGCGCTGCGGCAACCAGCAAATCAATCAGTGCGGGAATCCCGTCCACGGCCTGCGCGTCTACGCCGCGGGCGCGCAGCGCTTCCAGTACATTCGCGCCCGAATTCAACGACACTTCGCGCTCGGAGCTGGTGCCGCCCATCAGCACCGCGACGCGCCCGAAGCCTGCGGGGTCAGTGATCATGCTCATGCCGATTCGGCTCCCGCAAATCCATGGGCCACGATGTCGCTGGCGACATGCCCGATATCGCCAGCGCCCATCACCAGCAGGAGGTCGCCGTCCGCGAGCACGTCGCGCAGCACGCCAGGCAGTTCATTGGCACTGCCCACCAGCACCGGGTCGATGCGGCCGCGCGCGCGGATGGCGCGCGCCAGCGACTTCGCATCGGCGCCCACCACGGGCGCTTCGCCAGCGGCGTAGACCTCGGTGAGCAGCACGGCATCGGCGCTGGAAAGCACGGCGGCGAAATCATCGAAAAGGTCGCGCGTACGGCTGTAGCGATGTGGCTGGAAGGCGACCACCAGTCGCCGCTCCGGCCAGCCGCCGCGAGCGGCAGCGAATACCGCCTCAAGTTCGCGCGGATGGTGGCCGTAGTCGTCGACCAGCAGCGCCTTGCCGCGCCCGAAATCCATTTCGCCCTTGATGTTGAAGCGGCGGCCGATGCCCTGGAAATTTTCCAGCGCGCGGGCAATGGCCTCCGGCGCGACGCCCAACTGCCAGCCGATGGCGGCCGCCGCGAGCGCGTTGAGTACGTTGTGACGCCCAGGCAAGCTCAATCGCACCAGCAACGGCTCGCTTTCGGGCAGGTGCAGGCAGAAGCACATGTGCCCGCCTTCCTGGCGCACGTCGGTGGCGCGTGCATCGGCACGCTCGGAAAATCCATAGCCCATGACGTGGCGCGGCATTTGCTCGGCGAGGGCGTTGACTTCCGGATCGTCGATGCACAGCACGGCCAGGCCATAGAACGGCAAGCGGTGCAGGAATTCGGAGAACGCCGCCTTCACCCGATTGAAATCGCCGCCGTAGTTTTCAAGATGGTCGGCGTCGATGTTGGTGACCACGGCGATCAGCGGATTCAGGCGCAGGAAGCTGCCGTCACTTTCATCGGCTTCGGCCACCAGCCATTGCCCGCTGCCGAGTTTCGCGTTGGCGCCGGCGCTGAGCAATTGCCCGCCTATGACGAAGGTCGGGTCCAGCCCGCCTTCGGACAACACGCTCGCCGCCAGGGACGTGGTGGTGGTCTTGCCGTGCGTGCCGGCAATGGCGATGCCACGCTTGAAGCGCATCAGCTCGGCCAGCATCTCCGCACGCGGCACGACTGGTATGCGCTGCGCATGGGCGGCGACGAGCTCGGGGTTGTCGCTGCGAATGGCACTGGAGATCACCACCACGTCGGCGCTGCCTACGTGCTCGGCGGCATGCCCGCGAAAAATCGAGGCACCCATCTTCGCCAGGCGCCTGGTGACTGCTGTTTCGTTCTGATCCGATCCGGAGACCTGGTAGCCCAAGGTCACCAGGACCTCGGCGATGCCGCTCATGCCGGCGCCGCCAATGCCGATGAAATGCACGCGCGGGAAAGCACGAGCCAGGTCGCCGGTAGCCATCAGCCTGCGGCGCATTATTCCCGAGCCTCCTGCATGGTGACTTCGGCTACCCGCTGTGCGGCTTGCGGAAACGCCGCTGCGCGCGCGGCAATCGCCAGTGTCAGCAGCTTGGCGCGGTCACCGGACCATGCACCCAGGCGCTCGCGAAGGCCGGCTTCCATCTGGTCGTCCTGGCGCAGCCAGTCACCACCGCCGCGCTCCTTCAGGTAGTCGGCATTGCGCGCCTGGTGGTCGTCCACGGCGCCCGGGAACGGCACCAGCACGCTACCGACGCCGGCCGCACACAACTCCGCGATGGTCAGCGCGCCGGCACGACCAATCACCAGGTCGGCCCAGCCGTAAGCTGCGGCCATGTCGGTGATGAAGGGTTCCACCTTTGCAGCAACGCCAGCCTGGCTATACGCCTGCCGGGTTTCTTCCAGCATTTTCTCGCCGCTCTGGTGGTGGATCTCGAACGATTGCGCGGGCTGCAGTGACGCCACCACGCGGGGCACGGCATTGTTGATTGCGCGCGCGCCCTGGCTGCCACCAAGCACGAGCAGGCGCGCTGCACCGGAACGCGCAGCGAAGCGCAGCGCCGGCGCCGGCAGTTCGGAAATTTCATTGCGCACCGGGTTGCCGACGGTTTCGCTGGCGACGCCGGAGAAGCTGTCCGGGAAGCCGCACAGCACTCGCCGCGCGATTCGTGCCAGCACTCGATTGGTCATGCCCGGCGCGCGATTTTGCTCGTGCACGATCAGCGGGCGGCGCAGCAGCCAGGCGGCCAGGCCACCGGGGCCGGCTGCGAAACCGCCGAAGCTGACCACCGCGCGCGGCCGCACACGGCGCAGCACCTGCAGCGCTTGCCACAGTCCACGCAACACCACGAATGGCGCGGCCAGCGTCGTGGCGATGCCCTTGCCGCGAAGACCGCGCACGCGGATGGTTTCGATGGCGAAGTCGTTTGCCGGCACCAGCCGGGTTTCCATGCCGCCGTCCGCGCCCAGCCACAGCACCGGCACGTCGCGCGCGCGCAGTGCCCGCGCAACCGCAAGGCCGGGGAAAATATGGCCGCCGGTACCACCGGCAAGGATCAGCACCGGCGCGCCGAGTACGGCGTTCAACGCTGCACTCCGAAGCGTGGCTCGATGCGCGCACGGCCAGTACGTGTTGCCGGAAGTGGCAGGCCGGTCGCAATCGGCGTGCCATGACTCGCGCCCTGCCTGGATGTGGGTTCGGGTTCGGCATCGAAACTTTCGTTGCTGTGCACTGATTGCGGACGTATACGCGCAGCCTGCCGCCGCTCTGCGCGGTCAAGTTCGTAGCTCAC
>JAYSXN010000123.1:0-6060 GCA_043717405.1 Gammaproteobacteria bacterium | reverse complement strand
AGCGACCAGGGCCTGCGCAATGAAGCGCTGGCACGAATGGTCAACCTGCGCCCGCCGGCAAGCCTGGATGATCCGTTGCTGCGTCAACTCAGCGATGCATCCGGGCTCGGGGTGCGCCAGGAACCGATCGTGCGCGCCAACCTGTTGTTCGCGCTGGGCCGGGCGCATGACAAACTCGGCGCATTCGACGCCGCCTTTGATGCTTTCGCCAAGGCCAACCGCAGCCTGCTGCGCCTCTCCGGCCGCACTTACGACCGCGTTCGCGCCGCACGCTTGATCGACACCATCATCGAGACATTCCAGCCTGGCGCGGCTACCGGCACGGATGCCACGACCGGCAAGGGCCCCTCGCCGCTGTTCATCTGCGGGATGTTCCGCTCCGGCTCAACGCTGGTTGAACAGGTGCTCGCAGGTCATCCGCGCATCACCGCCGGCGGTGAACTGAACTACCTGTTGCAACTTGCCACCGGGCCGCTCGCCCCTTACCCGGCATCAATGGCCGTGGCGAACCCGGAGCGCGACGCAACTTTGGCTGCCGACTACCGCTCGCATTTAGCCAAACTATTTCCGGATGCCGCGGAAGATTCCTACATTACCGACAAGCGGCCCGACAATTTCCTGCTGATAAGCTTGATCAAGCGCCTGTTTCCCGCAGCGAAAATAATCAACACACGCCGCAATCCACTCGACAATGGCTTGTCGATATTCATGCAGCACCTGGACACGCGCGTGCTCGGCTATTCCAGCGACCTGGGCGACATCGGCCACTACTTCAGCCAGTACACCCGGCTCATGGCGCACTGGAAACGCCTGTACGCCGACAGCATCTTCGACTTTGATTACGACGCCTTCGTCGGCGATCCAAAGGCGGCGCTGCTGCCCTTGTTCGACTTCCTGGATCTGGAGTGGGACGAACATTGCCTGGAATTCCATCGCCTGGGCAACACGGTCAAGACCGGCAGCTACTGGCAGGTTCGGCGGCCGCTTTATGGCGACGCGTCCGGCCGCTGGCGCAACTACGACCGCCACCTGGAGCCCCTGCGCGCGGCGCTGCGCGAAGCCGGCATCGAGCCCGAACAGGTGCGCTGAAACTCAGCGCAGCTGCAGGTCGATGTTCCCGGAAAATGTTTCCAGCCGGATGTCTCCCTGGCCTTGCCCCAGGCGCACGTCGAGCGAACTGCCCGGGCCGTATTGTTCCTTCTTCACCTTGCCTTGCGCGCTCAGGATGGTGCCGCTGAAGCTCTCGGCGTGCAGGCGCGCATCGGTGGCGCGGGGCAACGCGAGCGTGACATTGCCGCTGACCGTCTCGGCCTTGACGCTGCCATTGCCAACCAGCGCGGCCTGTAACTGCGCATCTCCGGACACCGTCTGCACGCGCAGTTCCTGAAGCGCGGCCGTGCTGAGGAAAACGTCGCCCGACACCGATTCGAGCTTCAACGAACCACGCAATACGCCTTGCAGATGGATGTCGCCGCTGACGCTGTCAACGTCGACATGCGGGCTGGTGATGCGCAGTGTTATGTCGCCGCTGACGCTATCGACGCTGGCCTCGCCGGGCGACGACGCAGTCACGCTGACCGCGCCGCTGACGTTATCGACGGAAAGTTTGCGCCCGGCCATCTGCTGCACGTCGACATCGGCGCTGACTGAGTCCACGCTGAGCGACGCGCGCTGCGGGATGGTCACTTCAATCACGCTCGGTTCCGAGCGCCCGCCCTTGCCCCAGTTCAGCCAACCGCCATCGTGCTCGGGATATTTGACTTTTATCCGCAGCGATTGAGCGCTGCCGTCGATCTGCAGTTTTTCAACACCATTGCCGAGCGAACCGGTGATGCGCACGCTTGGCTGCGCCCAGGTGCGCACGATGATGCGGCCCTTTAAATTGTCGACGCTGACCGTGCCGTCCAAGGCTAACGCGCGTGTCTGATTGACCGGCGTGGCAGCCCACGCGGGTGCGGCAGCTAGCATCGCGAGCATCGCGACCAGTTTGGTTTTCATCGGTTTGGCTCCTGGATTCAACTGGTAACCGCACGCTGGGTCAGCGCGAGTCGGCGTGCATAGACCTTGCGCAATTGCTGGAACAGCTGCACCGAGCCGGGGTCGGAGGCTAACGCCGAGCGTAGCTGCCGGGCACTTCGATCCAGGCTGGCCAGCCCGGGTGCCAACGGTGCGGGCACCGGCGCAATCTCCAACTGCCGGTACGCCGCTTCGTATTCGCGGGTCATTGCACCCGCTTCCTGGCTAAGCAATTGCGCAGTGGAATCGGTAGACGGGTCGGCGGATCGAACATGGGTGAGGCGCCAGCCCAGACCCACGGCCAGCGTCAGCGAAGCCGCGAGCGCGACCGTCATCAGGCCCGGGTAGCGGCGCCGCTGCCCGCCATTGCCAAGCTGTGGGCCGATGTTGCGCCACAAGTCGTGGGCAGGCTCGATGTCGCGCGGCAGTTGCCGCAGCTGCCAGCGCAGGTCAGTCTCGGTCATGGGTTTCTCCAAGGCGGGTGCGCAGCAATGTCCGCGCGCGATTGAGTTGGGCTTTGGAACTGCCGACGGCCATGCCCAACTCGACGGCGATTTCCTCATGCTTCCAGCCTTCCACGTCATGCAGCACCAGCACCGCGCGCGCCCTGGGCGGCAAGGTTGCGACGGCGCGCTCCAGGTCGATCTGTTCGCGCGTGCGATGTCCTGCGGTGTCGGTGCTGCCCTGCCATTGCAGCGCGCTGTCATCGCATTCGAGGTCCAGGCCCTGGCTGCCGCGGCTGCGCAGTTCCATCAGCGCGGTGTTCACCGCCAGCCGATGCAACCAGGTGGAGAACGCGCTCTGGAAGCGGAAGCCCGGCAGCGCGCGCCATGCCCGGATGAAAGACTCCTGGACCAGGTCCTCGGCGCGGGCGGCGTTGCCGCCGCACAGGCGCAACACTGTCGCGTAGACGCGGCGAACGTGCTTGCTGTAGAGCGCCTGGAAGGCGCGGGCATCGCCTTGCGCTGCGGCGCGCACCATCCGGTTGTCGTCGTCAGCTATTTGTGACGGCGCGGACGGGGCTGTGGGATAAGTTTCTGGCACGGCGAGACCAAGCATACCCAGTGGGATGTCGGGGGCGGGCAAAAGGTTTAGAGCCCCGCCCCGATTCAAGCCTCCGATAGCTATGAGAGCTGTTCGGAGATCCGCTGTTGCTCCTCGATCAGGCGGGCCGGCGCGCGATCGCCATATTCGGCCAGGTACTCGCCAATGGCTTCCATCTCATGGCGCCAGCCGCTCGCATCGACGCGAAGCAATTCGTCCAGCGTCGCCGGTGGCAGGTCGAGGCCATCGGTGTTCAGGTCACCTGGTTTGGGCAGGAAGCCGATCGGTGTCTCAACCGCGCCGACGCTGCCTTCCACGCGCTTGATCATCCACTCGAGCACGCGCAGGTTGTCGCCGTATCCCGGCCACATGAACTTGCCATCGTCGCCCTTGCGGAACCAGTTGACGTGGAAGATCTTCGGCAGCTGCGCGTCTTCGCCTTCAAAGGAAAGCCAGTGACTGAAGTAATCGGCAAAGTTGTAGCCGGCAAACGGCTTCATCGCCATCGGATCGCGACGCACGACGCCCACGGCACCGGTGGCAGCCGCGGTGGTTTCGGAAGCCATGCTCGCCCCGACCAGCACGCCGTGCGTCCAGTCGCGCGCCTCGAACACCAGCGGTACCAGCGATTCACGCCGGCCACCGAACACGATCGCTGACAGCGGCACGCCTTGGGCGTCTTCGGCGCTTTCCGCGTAGCTCGGGCACTGTTTGGCCGAAACCGTGAAGCGTGAATTCGGATGCGCCGCAGGCCCGTTCAAGCCGGTGTATGCGCGGCCCTGCCAGTCGACGACGGGCAAGCTGTCGTTGAGTCCTTCCCACCACGGCTGGTTGTCGGCGGTGAGCGCGACGTTGGTGAAGATCGCGTCCTTGTTCAACATCGCCAGCGCATTCGGGTTGGTCTTGGCACTGGTGCCGGGCGCCACGCCGAAATAGCCGGCTTCCGGATTGATCGCATACAGGCGCCCATCGGCGCCCGGGCGCATCCAGCAGATGTCATCGCCGACAGTCCAGACCTTCCAGCCGTCGCGACGATAGCCTTCCGGCGGAATCAGCATGGCCAGGTTGGTTTTTCCACACGCACTCGGGAACGCAGCGGCAATGTAATGAATGTGCCCAGCCGGTGTCTGGATACCGACGATCAGCATGTGCTCGGCCAGCCAGCCTTCGCGTCGCGCCTGGTAGGAGGCGATGCGCAGGGCGTGGCACTTCTTGCCGAGCAGCGCGTTGCCGCCGTAGCCGGAACCGAAACTCTTGATCGCCAGTTCTTCGGGAAAATGCATGATGAAACGACGCTGCGGATCCAGTTCGCCAATCGAGTGCAGGCCCTTGATGAACTGCCCTTCGCGCTCGATGCGCGCCAGCGCGGTCCTGCCCATGCGCGTCATGATGCGCATGTTCGCAACGACATACGGACTGTCGGTGATCTCCACCCCGCAGCGCGACAGCGGCGAATCAATCGGGCCCATGCAATACGGCACTACGTACATCGTCCGATTGCGCATGCAGCCCGCGTACAGCGCATCCATCTTTGCGTGCGCGTCTTCCGGCGACATCCAGTGGTTGTTGGGCCCGGCATCCGCCGGGTCGGTGGTGCACACGAAGGTCAGGTGTTCGACGCGCGCAACATCGGACGCGC
This sequence comes from Gammaproteobacteria bacterium, assembly GCA_043717405.1. Classification (GTDB taxonomy): domain Bacteria; phylum Pseudomonadota; class Gammaproteobacteria; order Xanthomonadales; family Xanthomonadaceae; genus Arenimonas. The sequence goes on along the minus strand of JAYSXN010000123.1, from coordinate 1,361 downwards.
TTGAACGGTGCAGGTAGCAGTCCGGGTGGGTGGTTTCGTTGAGCTTGACCATGTCGCCGCTGGCAAGCATCAGTTCGATGAGGCGCGAGTTTTCGGCATCGGAGCCGTCACACCAGACCACGTTTTCAGGTTGCGTCAGCGCAGCGACGCTGTCGACCCACTGGTTTAACGACGCTAATTTGCTGGGCATGAAACAGGGCTCCTGGCGGGGCCGTAAAGGAAAGATTGGGCAGCGCATGCGCGCGCGATCACGGATTCTAACCGCTCAATCGGGAATCAGCGTTGTCGCCACGTGACTCACATATGCTTCGAACTCATCATGGTGCAAGCGTGGTTGCCCCAGTTGCAGCGACAGCTGTAGGAATCCTACATACGCCGCGTACGCGAGGCGCGCGCGATTCTGCGCGTCCTGTCGCGGCAGGCCAGCCTGGCGAAAACTTGCAGTCAGATAATCCATGCGCCGCGACGAGACCCGGCCCAGAACCGGCTTCACTACCGGATGGTCGAGCGCCTTGAGCAGTTCGGAATAGATGATGTGCGTGCGCGGCTCATAGGCGACCAGTTGAAAAAGTTCACGCAGCCGGACACGCGGGTCGGACACCGCCTCCATTTTCCCGAAGACGGTTTCCTGTTCGGTTTTTTCCCAACGCTGCAGCGCCGCTACCAGCAGCGCTTCCCGCGACGGGAAGTGCCAGTAAAAGCTGCCTTTGGTAACGCCCAGGCGGCGCGCCAGGGGCTCCACCGCGACCGCGGCAAGTCCCTGTTCTGCAATGACATCGAGTGCGGCCACCGCCCAGTCGTCGGCGCTGAGTCGGGGCTTTTCCACTTTTGATTCCAGGGCGACCATGCTCGACGGTCCGAGAGAATTGGGTAGCACTTGAGTTTGCACCATACGGCTCGGTATTGACAGGTCGCCGTTACGGAACCATACTTTCCCGTATGGAATCCGACTCGAAAGCCAGGGCCCCTCCTCTACCGGCGCCGGTGTCATTCCATTCCGCAGACGGGCAGCGCCTGTGCGGTGATGCGCTCGGCCCGCAAAATGGCGCGGTATTGCTCGCGCACGGGTTTGGCCAGACCCGGCAAAGCTGGTTGGGCACGCAACTGCGGCTCGAGACCGCGGGCTACGGCAGCCTTGCCTGGGACATGCGTGGTCACGGCCAATCGGGACGTAATTTGACTAGCTGTCCGTACGCTGTCGATCAATTCATCGACGACCAGCTGGCAGCCTCGGCCCAGGTCGGCGGCCGCCCGGTACTGGTTGGCGCGTCGATGGGCGGCCTGACGGGCCTGCTTGCCCAGGCGCGCATCGCGCTTTACTCGGCGCTGGTTCTGGTGGATATCACGCCGCGCTGGGAAGC
>JAYSXN010000122.1:0-6062 GCA_043717405.1 Gammaproteobacteria bacterium | reverse complement strand
CGTCCTTGGGTATGGCCATCATGTCGAACCACATCGGCGCGCCTTCGCGCGGGATGTTGTACTTGACATCAATGCCATTCTTGGCTTCCGTGGCGCGGCTTGCCGCCTGGAACACGTCACCGGACCAGCCAACCGCCATGCAGATGTCGCCATTGGCCAGCTCGTTGATGTATTCCGACGAATTGAACTCGGTGATGTACGGACGAATGGAGGTCAGCAGCGCCTCGCCCTTGCGGATCACCTTTTCATCGAAGCTGTTGGGATCCTCGCCCAGGTAGTTGAGCGCGATCGGTAACAACTCTCCGGGCGTATCGAGCACGGCCACGCCGCAGCTTTTCAGCTTCGAAATATTCTCGGGCTTGAACACCAGGTCCCAGCTGGTGACTGGTGCATTGTCGCCTAGCGCCGCCTTGACCTTGGCGACGTTGTAGCCGATGCCGGTGGTACCCCACAGCCAGTTGATGGCATGCGCGTTGCCTGGATCGAGTTTCGCGATGCGACCCATGATCACCGGGTCCAGGTTCGACATGTTGGTCAGGCGCGATTTGTCCAGCGGCTGGAACACGCCGGCCTGCACCTGGCGCGCGAGGTACTGCAGCGACGGGACGACCAGGTCGTAGCCGGTGTTGCCAGACACCATCTTGGCTTCGAGCAATTCATTGCTGTCGAACACATCGTAGGTCACCTTGATGCCGGTTTCCTTCTCGAACTTCGGGATGGTGTCCTCGGCGATGTAATCGGACCAGTTGTAGATGTTCAGCGTCTTCTCGTCGTCGGTGTCTACCGCGGCCGCGGCGGCGGTGTCCGGCGTGGCCGATGCAGCCGGCGCGGAGGGAGCCGCCGGCTGCTTGCCGCAAGCACCGAGCAGCAGCGCCGACAAGATGAAAGTGAGTGTTCGAAGCTTCATGGTGTGCCTCCGTGGTGGACCTGAACAAAGCTGACCGAGCCGCAGATATACAGCCAGCCCGGGGTTGAGACAAGTCATGCCGCTACGCTGCTCATGCCCAATGCCGCGGCGGTCTGCCCGAGCGACTTCCAGGTCTTCTCGAACATCTCGTCGATCTGGGCGCGGGTGATGATCAAGGGTGGCGATAGCAGCATGGCATCGTTGGTCGCACGCAGGATCAGGCCGTTGGCCAATGCGAAGTCGCGGCACATCGCGCCAACGGCGCCACGATCTGGAAAATACCGGTGCGACGGCTTCGAAGGCACCAGTTCGATCGCGCCCATCATGCCGACGATGCGCGCCTCGCCCACCAGCGGATGTTCGGCGAGCGCCTGCCAACGCTCGGCCAGGTAGGGACCGGTGTTGTCGCGAACGTTCTCGATGATTTTTTCATCCTGCAGGATGCGGATGTTTTCCAGCGCCACGGCCGTGCACACCGGGTGCCCGGAGTAGGTGTAGCCATGCGCCAGCTCGCCACCCTTATCCTTCAGGACGGCGGCGATGCGGTCGTTGAACATCACCGCGCCTAGCGGGATGTAGCCGGAAGTGATGCCCTTGGCCAGCGTCATTACGTCCGGCTGGATGCCGAAATATTCGGATGCGAACCAGTGCCCGGTGCGACCGAACCCGCAGATTACTTCGTCAGCGACCAGCAGCACGTCGTACTTGCGGCAGATGCGCTGAATCTCAGGCCAGTAGTTCATCGGTGGAATGAACACGCCCGCCGCGCCCTGGATCGGCTCGCCGATGAAGGCGGCAACGTTATCGGGGCCGAGCTCGATGATTTTTTCCTCGAGCTCACGTGCGCGCTGCAACGCGAATTCCTCCGGCGCGAGCGAACCGCCTTCGCCGAACCAGTATGGCTGGTTGATGTGTACGATGCCCGGAATCGGCAGGCCGCCCATCGCATGCATGCCTTTCATTCCGCCCAGGCTTGCACCGGCCACGGTCGATCCGTGGTAACCGTTGTGCCGGCCGATGAACACCTGCTTCTGCGGCTTGCCCTGCACTGCCCAGAAATGCCTGACCATGCGCAGGATGGTGTCGTTGGCCTCGGACCCGGAGTTGCTGAAGAAGACGTGGTTGAGGTCGCCCGGCGTCAGCTCGGCGAGCTTTGCAGCGAGGCGCACCGTCGGCTCGGTGGTACAGGAAAAAAAACTGTTGTAGTAGGCCAGCTGTGTCATCTGCCGCTCGGCAACGGCGCCCAGTTCGGGCCGGCCATAGCCAAGATTCACGCACCACAGGCCGGCGAATGCATCCAGCAACTTGTTGCCTTCCGAATCCCAGACGTAGACACCTTTCCCGCGCGACAGGATGCGCGTGCCCTTCCGCGCCAGCGCGGCATTGTCGTTGAACGGGTGCAGGTGGTGCGCAGCGTCCAGCTGTTGCAGCGCGTGGGTATCGATCTTGTCCATGGCTCGGGCTCCGAATCGCAGGTGGCTACAAGTTGGCGCAGCTACACGTTGAGCAGCAGGAACTCGCGCTCCCAGGAACTGATCACGCGGAAGTAAGTCTGGTATTCCTTTCGCTTGACCGCGATATACGCATCGACGAACCGGCTACCGATCAAGTGATGCAAGGGCTCGCAGCCGCTGAGCAGGTCCAGCGATACTTCCAATGATCGCGGCAGTCCGTAGCCGAGGTCCTGCGCGCTGCCGGTCAACGGTTCGGTCGGCAGCAGTTTTTCCTTGATTCCGAGGTAACCGCAGGCAAGCGTCGCCGCCATCGCCAGGTACGGATTGGCATCGGAGCCTGCGAAGCGGCTTTCCACCCGTGTGTTTTCCGGGGAATCCAGTGGTACGCGCAATCCGCAGGTGCGGTTGTCGAAGCCCCATTGCACATTGATCGGTGCCACTTCGCCCAAGGCAAGCCGACGGTAGGAATTAACGTTCGGCGCAAAAAAGGGCATTGCCATCGGAACGTACTTCTGCAGGCCGCCGAGGTAATGCTTGAACAGCTGGCTGTGCTCGCCTGCCTTGCGCCCCACGAAGACGTTGTGGCCGGTCTTTACGTCGAGCAGGCTCTGGTGGATATGCATGGAACTGCCCGGCTCGTTTTCCATGGGCTTAGCCAGGAACGTCGCGTAAATGCCATGGCGCAGCGCGGCTTCGCGCATCGTGCGCTTGAACAGGAACACCTGGTCGGCGCGCGACATCGCATCGGAATGCTCGAAGTTGACTTCCAGTTGCGCCGCGCCCGATTCGTGGATGAGCGTGTCCACGTCCAGTTCCATGGCCTCGGCGAAGTCATACATCATGTCCAGGATCGGATCGAACTCGTTGACCGCATCGATCGAATACGACTGCCTTGCGGTTTCCGGCCGGCCGGAACGCCCGGCTGGCGGTTGCAGCGGAAAATCCGGATCGGTGTTTTTCTGTACCAGGAAGAACTCGAGTTCCGGCGCGACGATGGGCTTGAGCCCCATCTCTTCATACAGGGTAAGCACCCGACGCAGGACGCTTCGCGGTGCGAGCTCGTGCGGCTGGCCATCGCGGGTAAAGCAATCGTGGATGATCTGCGCGGTCGGGTCCGAAGCCCACGGCACCATGCGCACCGTCTCCGGATCCGGCCGCAGGAACATGTCCGAATCCGATGGCGAAACCAGCTGGTAATACTCGTCCGGATAGTCGCCGGTGACGGTGGTGACGAAAATTCCTTCGGGAAGCCGCGTACCGTAGTCGTGCGAAAACTTTGCGGCGGGAATGATCTTGCCGCGCGCGTTGCCGGTCATGTCCGGCACCAGGCATTCGACTTCGGTGATACGCCGTTCCTTGAGCCAGCGCAGCAGGGAGCTTTCCTGCGTACGCGGACTGGCGGTCTTTTTCGGAGGGGATTTGCGGGCCACGATCAGGCTGCCTGCGCCGCGCGCTGTCGGCAGGCATCACCGAACGCCTGGAAAATTCCCAGGTAGAAACGATTGCTGGTCACTTTCCACTCCGGGTGCCATTGCACTGCAAGAAGGAAGGTATCGCCAGAATCCAGGCGCACGCCTTCCACCAGGCCATCGGGCGCGATAGCTTCGGCCACCAGGCCAGGCGCAAGACGATCAAGCCCTTGTCCATGCAGCGAATTAACCGTTTCACTCGAGCCGCCGGCAATGCGCGCGAGTTCGCCGGACAGCGACACCGGATGCGCCGGCCCGTATTGATCCTCGAGTGGTGCAGTTCCAGCTTCACGGTGGTCGGCAAGTCCTGCAACCTCCTGCACCTTCTGATGCAGGCTGCCGCCGAGCGCAACGTTGACTTCCTGCAAGCCCCGGCAGACAGCAAGTATCGGGATGCGCATCCGGATCGCCAGCGGGATCAGCGCAAGGCTGGTTTCATCACGGGCGGGATCATGGAGATTGCCGCTGTAGCTTGGCGCGCCCGCGTAGCGATGCGGCTCGATGTTGCTGTAGGCGCCGGTGAGGAAAAGGCCGTCGAGCCTCTCGAGCAACTGCCGTGCCGCCAAGGGTGGAGAGGTGGATGGAATGAGCATGGGCAGCACGCCGGACCCGGTGACCAGCGCCTCAATGTATTTGTCTCCGGCAACCTGATAGCCGTGCAGGCCAATGGCTTTGCTGTCACAAGGCATACCTACCAGGGGCGCACGCGGCATAAGCGGCTCAAGCACTAAGTTGACCCAACCCTACGCCAGCCGTGTGATTTTATCAACGGCACAGCACGGATTGTTGAGTATTTTTTACAGTCAAAAATCACTCTGCTAGTATCCCGCAACCCTCAGCGGATGCCCGAGATGACCCCGTCAGCCATGCCAGACATCGATTCCGAGACCTTGGCCAGTATCGAGGGCTGCTCCCTCGTCGACTTGCTGTTGCCCGACATGAATGGCTTGCTGCGCGGCAAGCGGGTGACCGTGGAGTCGCTGGAAAAGATCTACGCCAACGGCGTTTGCTTGCCCATGTCCTTGATTGCAACGGACATTACCGGCAACACGGTGGAGGAGACCGGCCTGGGCTATGCCATCGGTGACGAGGACCGCATTTGCCGACCGGTTGCAGGCAGCCTTCGGCCCATCGCCTGGCAGCAACGGCCCATGGCGCAGCTATTGCTAGCGATGGAAGATGCCGCGGGCGGGTTGTTTGCCGCGAACCCGCGCGAAGTGCTCAAGCGCGTCCTGCAACGCTACACCGACCGCGGCTTGAAGCCTGTGGTTGCAGTGGAACTGGAGTTCTACCTGCTGGACAGCGAGTTGACCGTCGACGGCCGGCCACAGGCGTCGATCAATCCCGCCACCGGCCTGCGCAATACCGGGACGCAGGTCTACTACATGCAGGACTTGAACGATTACCAGGAGTTCACCGACGCCGTCGCCGATGCCTGCCAGGCGCAGCGGATCCCCGCGGATACGGCCGTGGCCGAATACGCGCCCGGGCAATTCGAGATCAACCTCAAGCATCGCGACGATGCGCTGCTCGCCTGCGACGATGCCATCTACCTCAAGCGCGCCATCAAGGCGATTGCCGAAGAACAGGGGATGATCGCCAGCTTCATGGCCAAGCCGTTCGTGGACCAGGCCGGCAGTGGCACGCACATCCATGTCAGTGTGCTGGATGCCAATGGCAACAATATCTTTGCATGCACGCCGGACGAGCCGAGCGCCGCACTGCGCCACGCGGTGGCCGGACTGCAGGAGGTGTCGAAGGACTGCATGCTGATGTTCGCGCCGCATGCCAACAGCTATCGGCGCTTCGTGCTCAACGCCTTCGTGCCGTTGAACGATTGCTGGGGATTCAACAACCGCACCGTCGCCATGCGCATCCCGCACAGCGACCCGGACAATATCCGCATCGAGCATCGCATCTCCGGAGCCGACGCCAATCCGTACCTGGTCACGGCGGCGGTCCTTGCCGGAATCCTGCACGGCCTTGAAAGCAAAGGCGATCCAGGCCCGCCCATCGTCGGCAATGCCTATGAACAAACCGAAGCACGCACCCTGTTCTGGCGCGACACCATTGCCGATTTCAAGGCGAGTGCTTTTGTGCGCGATGCCTTTGGCGAGGGTTTCCAGCATATCTTCGGCGAGCAGAAGGCCAAGGAAATGCGCAGCTTCGAAACCCAGGTGAGCACGCTTGAATACGACTGGTACCTGCGTCAGGTCTGAGTCCGATGCGCGC
>JAYSXN010000121.1:0-2014 GCA_043717405.1 Gammaproteobacteria bacterium | reverse complement strand
GGTGATAGGCCACGGCTACGCCGACCTCGTCCCTGGAGCCGAGGATTACCGGCACGCGCTGGTGCAGTTGGTCCGGGACCACGTCGAGCAGGCGGCGGTCGCCAGTGCTGGCCGCGCCGCCGGCTTGCTCCACGAGAAAGGCCATCGGGTTGGCTTCGTACATCAGGCGCAGGCGCCCCGGCTTGGCCACGTCTTTGCGGTCGCCGGGATAGATGAAGATGCCGCCGCGGGTCAGGATGCGGTGCACGTCGGCAACCATGCTCGCGACCCAGCGCATGTTGAAATTTTTGCCGCGCACGCCGTCCTCGCCGGCCAGCAGGTCGGCCACGTAGGCCTGCATGGGCGCGTGCCAATGCCGCTGGTTGGAGACGTTGATGGCGAATTCGCGGGTCTGCTCCGGAATCTGCATGTCCGCGCCAGTCAACACGAAGCTGCCTTGCTCGCGGTCCAGCGTAAAGGCGTGCGTGCCACGGCCGACAGTCAGCACCAGCATCGTGCTCGGCCCATACAGAGTGTACCCGGCACAGACCTGCGCATTCCCCGGCTGCAGGAAGTGCGCATCGTCCGGCTCGGTCACGCCATCGGGGCAACGCAAGACGGAGAAAATAGTGCCGACCGCGACGTTCACGTCGATGTTGGAACTGCCGTCGAGCGGGTCGAACAGGAGCAGGTAGTTGCCCTTCGGATAGGCGTTGGGAATGGCATGCGAGTGTTCCATTTCCTCGGACGCCAGGCCGGCCAGGTGTCCGCCCCATTCATTGGCTTCCAGCAGGATTTCGTTCGACAACACGTCGAGCTTCTTCTGCGCCTCGCCCTGGATGTTGCCGGTGCCGGCCTCGCCAAGCACGCCGCCGAGCGCGCCCTTGCCGACTGCGGTGGAGATCGTCTTGCAGGCCCGCGAAACCACTTCGATCAGCAGGCGCAGGTCGGCGTTGATGTGTCCGGCGTGCTGCTCCTGGATCAGGAAGCGGGTCAGGGAAATGGGCTTGCTGGACATGGCACACCTGGGTCTGGCGCGTTCGCGCGGTGCGCCATTATAAAGGCGCGGCGCGCCGCGCTAGATGATCCGTAGCGTGATCGCTTTCAGCACCGCACGCGGCGTGAAGGCCTAAGCTACGCGCCTGCAAACCTGGCGAGGATTCGCCAGCCGGAGCCCGCGCGTGAAAGACCTGACCCGGGGCTCGATTGCCCGCCTCATTCTGCAGATGGCAGCGCCGATGGCCATCGGCATGCTGGTGCAAACGCTGTACTACATGGTCGACCTGTATTTCGTCGCGCGCATTGGCGACACCGCGATCGCCGGCGTGGCTTCGGCAGGCAACGTGATGTTCCTGGTCCTGGGTCTCACGCAAATGCTCGGCGTTGGCACGGTGGCGCTGATCTCGCATGCGGTCGGCCGCAAGGATGCCGAGGACGCCAACCTGGTATTCAACCAGTCGCTGGTGCTGTCGCTGGCGTGCATGGCGGTGACGCTGCTCGGCGGCTACTCGCTGACCGGCGTGTACATGCGATCGGTGGGCGCGGACGCCGCCACCACGGCCGCGGGTATCAGCTACCTGCACTGGTATACGCCCGGGCTTGCTCTGCAGTTTGCGCTGGTGGCGATGAGCTCGGCATTGCGCGGCACCGGCATTGTCACACCGCCAATGATCGTCTCGATTGTCACTTTGCTGCTGAACATCGTGCTCGCGCCGGTGTTGATCGCTGGTTGGGGCACCGGCTACCCGCTTGGCGTCGCGGGCGCGGGACTGGCCAGCTCGCTGTCGATCGGCGTTGGCGTCATCCTGATGGCGATCTATTTCCTGCGCCTGGAAAAATACGTGGGCTTCCATGGCGAGCAATGGCGGCCGCGGCTGGACACCTGGAAGCGAATGCTGCGCATTGGCGCCCCGGCCGGCGGCGAGTTCGCGCTGATGTTCGTGTTCCTGGCCACGATGTTCTGGATCATCCGTGATTTCGGCGCGGCCGCGCAGGCCGGATTCGGCGTCGGCTCGCGAGTCATGCAGGCGATTTT
>JAYSXN010000013.1:0-21438 GCA_043717405.1 Gammaproteobacteria bacterium | reverse complement strand
AGACTTCTCCTTCGTTTGATTGTTGTTCCGTAAACACAATCATGGCACTCGATGCCGACGCGGCGTAAGCCGCTGAAGTGGGAAGTCTCCTTTTTACTTAATCAAGGGGGACATGCATCGTCCGTTGGACGACGCATGTCCCCTTATCTCCGGCGTTAGATCCCCAATTTGGCGATGCGCTACAATGGCCCGGACTTAGAGGTTCCCATGAATTTCAGCATCGAATTTGAGCGTGAGGCCGACGGCCGGTGGCTGGCCGAGATCCCCGAGCTGCCTGGTGTCCTCGCGTATGGCACCACGGCCGACGAGGCCATGGGAAAAGCAGAGATTCTGGCGCTGCGGGTACTCGCCGAGCGCATCGAGAACGGCGAGATTCGCCCGATCGACTTGACGATTTCAGTACCAGCTGCTGCGTGAGTCAGTGGCCGTCTACTAAGGCCAGAAAGGTCCTAGCGGCCTTGCTCGCGATAGGCTGGTCGCTTAAGCGGCAATCTGGATCACACAAAACACTCTCCCGAGATGGTTGGGCGGATTACACATTCGCCTTCCACGATGGCGACGAGATCGGTCCCAACATGCTCGTTCGTATAGCCAAGAACACCGGCCTTCGTCCGCAGGATCTGTAGGCAAGGCGTAGGCTCTAACTATTCCGTAAGGAGCTTTCCGTCAACACCAGGTGCATGACGCTCTTGCCTGTAGCTTTAGGCTGTTGCTTATCCTCATGCTGACCCTGTTTACGTGACGCTTGCCACTGCGATGCGATTGAACGGTTCCAGCCGTATCTCGGGCGCTTCCTTGTAAGCTGTCCTGCGCCAAGTTCCCGTGGCCGTGGCTTCACGGCGGCAACACGGATCCCGCGGCTAAGCTGTTGAACTGCCCACGAGTGGAGCGCCCATGCCAACCTGTTTAATCACCGGCGCCTCCGGGGGCGTCGCGAATGCCCTGGCCGTCCGACTGCGCGCGGCGGGTTGGCAACTGGCGTTGGCCACGCGAGACGCCAGCAAACTTGTCGCCGACGACGCGGACCAAGTGATAACGGCCGATGTCGCCACCGAGACCGGAGCCGAGACAGCCGTCGCTGCGGCCAACGAGGCCTTCGGCGCAGCCCCCGATGCCGTAGCCCACTGTGCCGGTGCCATCCTGATCGCGCCTATCGGCCGTACCAGCGAGGCCCAGTACCGGCAGTGCCTGGCCGCCAACCTCGACAGCGCCTTTTTCATCGCCAAGGCCTATGCACCGCGAATTCAAAGGGCTCCCCGACCAGGCGCGATGCTGTTCTTCAGTTCCGTCGCGGCCGGCATCGGCGTAGCCAACCATGCCGCCATAGCCATGGCCAAGGGCGGCCTGGAAGGACTTGTGCGCTCCCTGGCGGCGGATTTCTCTTCGGCGGGCCTGCGGGCCAACGCTATCGCCCCGGGCCTGATGCGCACGCCAGCAACTGAGCGCATGCTGGCCAACGAATCGGCGGCCAAGGCCATCGCTGGCCAATATCCATTGGGCCGACACGGTGATGCCGACGACGCGGCGGCCTTGGGCGCCTTCCTGCTGTCGAGTGACGCCGGCTGGATCAATGGACAGGTGATCGGACTCGACGGTGGCTTCCTCGCTGTCCGGCCGTACGTCAAGGTGGGCTGAGAATCGTTGCATAGTTGAATTGAGCGGCGGCACGAAAGCCGTCGAGACGCCACCACGAGGCTACATGCATACGACTGATTACTTCAACGAGCTCGGCGTCGGCCACTTACCCGCGTACCTTGGCATTTCGATCACGCATCTTGGTCCGCAAGAGGTCGTTGCGGAGTTGCGTGTGCGCGCCGAGCTAATGGCCCCGAACGGCTTCTTGCATGCCGGAAGCGTAGTAACCCTGGCTGATACTTGCTCCAGCTATGGCTGCATCGCTAGCTTGCCGGAGGGTGCCTCGGGCTTCACTACAGTCGAGCTCAAATCCAATCACCTGGGTACTACGCGTGATGGCACTATCGTGTGTGTCGCCAAAGCCGCACATGTCGGCAAGTCAACCCAGGTATGGGACGCGGTAGTAACACACAAGGAGAGTGGGCGTAAGCTGGCGCTTTTCCGGTGCACGCAGATGGTGCTTTACGCACGCGGCACCTGAACTGAAATGCTCAAGGCACGCACCCTCAAATTCCTGGCTCTGCTCATCGCAGGTTACTTGCTGCTGCTGTTGCCTGGGGCCGTTTGGCCGTCCTATTTCGAATCGCCTGCAAGTTTGTTGGTGCTTGTTCCATACCTGTCGGTGTCGTTTTTTCACAGGCTCGGTGTTCCCGGTGTGCTCGAGCATGATGGAGCATGCGGCTGGGGCTGGTGCTCCCCTACGCCGTTTGGTTGGATTTTAACGTCGTTGCCTGGTTGCTGGTGGCTTGGTGCATTGCCTGGTTCCTGGCGACCGTCTCACAAAAATATCCCCGATCTGGCCCCCTTATCCCGGGGCTTGGACCCCACATGAGAGCTCGCTTTCTTCCGTCTGCCTCTCTAGCCGGGCGTCGCGAGCACCGGAACTTATCCGGGACGCGTACACAACGGGCCCTCTTACAACTACTCCAAAGGGCCGCAAGTACTTGGATTTCGACAGTAATGTCGAGCGCAAATACGAACACGATGGGATCGGCTCGTACTGCTGTGAGTGCTGTGGAGCGACCTACGTCTTTCGCCACGGTCAGTTCGTCGAGGTCGTTGACACTGATTAATTCCCCGGGCTGGCTCTGACTATTCGAAACAAACACCCACGTGTATTTTGCAGAAGACTCCAGCAAGATCAGGCCAGCCCACGTAAAAGCGGTTGAAGATCAACTCAACGACCGGCCTGGAAAGAGGCTCGGCTCTTGCACCCCAGGACAGGTATTCCTCGACCAGCAGATTGCACTTCAAAGTGGAATGCTCCCCCTTATTTCAGGCGTCATGCAGCGTAAAAACCTTCATGAACTCTAAGCAGCCTGCACTTCGGACCCCTGATGGCAAGTATCTGATCGTGCGCGGGCGGCTGTGGCGGGCTACCAATCCCAGCTTGCCGGAGCACTTGAGAGTTGAGCTGACCACACTGTTGATGGCGGCGAGACGAGAGGTGCGCGCCGCATTGGCGCAGGACGACCTGGGCAGGCTGAAGGCGGCTCGCGCAGCGGTGCAGGCGGCAAAAGTCGGGCTGGGCGAGCGCGGCGAGGTGTGGTGGAACGACGGCACACCGGACTTCAATCGGTGCCTGGTTAAAAACACTCCGTATGCACTCTGGTACCAGGCACTTAGGTTATCGTAGAGACACGTGCGTGGAGGCCGATATGAATCCAGTGCCGAAGTGGTTCAAGTGCGTGGCTGGTATAGCTTTGCTGTGGAACCTGCTCGGGTGCGTGGCCTTTTTTTCCGACCTGACGGTTTCTCCGCAGGATTTGGCCAAGCTCAGCGCTGCGCAGCAGGCCATGCACGCATCGCGCCCTGCATGGTCAGTGGCTGCAACTGGCATCGCTGTGTTCGGAGGGTCACTCGGCTGCCTTGGACTGCTGCTTGCCAAGCCCTGGTCCTATCCGTTGCTTGCGTTGTCATTGCTGGGCGTGATTGCGCAAGACTTGTCATTCTTCGTAACCAACGGGGCCGCGCCCCAGGTCGGGTCGACGGCGGTCATCTTGCAGGGCGTTGTTCTTGTGGTGGCGATCTCGCTAGTCCTGTTGGCCCGAAAAGCGCAAAAAATGGCTGCTTGATATGGACATGCTGAAACTGATGAGCGTGTTTATTGAGCGGCCCTTCTTGAGCGTGGTCTCGGCAGCAATGGTCTTACTCTGCTTCGCCGCTACAAAAAGCAGGGGCGCCGCATGATCGAGCAACAGCTGCTGCAAGGCTCCTTTCACTGCGGTGCAGTGCGCATCACGTTGCCAGCAGTGCCGGAGACGGCGCGAGCTGCAACTGCTCCCTGTGCAGGCGGCTCAACGGAGTCTGGGCGTACTACAAATTTGGAACGGTCCTGGTCGAGGGACACCCGGAAAACACAGCCGAGTACACCTGGGGCGACAAGACGCTGCGAACCCTGCGTTGCAAGACCTGCGGGTGCGTTACGCACTGGGAGCCACTTGCCCCAGAGCCTGGCGGCAGGCATGGCGTCAACCTTAACAACTTCGATCCGCGTCTTCCAGGCAGCACTCATGTCCGCCGTTTCGATGGCGCGGACACGTGGACATTCATGGACTGAGCGGCATCACCGCAGCGTCGGCGGCGCGTCGCGCCCTTCTACGTCAGCAATGGCTGGACATTTCGGGAAAATGTGATCTCCTGCGGGGGCTTTGGCTCAGTCATGCGAAAAGGGAAACTAGCCAGGCAGGACGCAGTGCCGCGTTAGGCCTTACCATTGCGATTCCCCCCAACTATGGAGTAGTGCCATGCCAAAGTTCGTGATTGAGCGCGAGATCCCTGGCGCCGGAAAACTGTCGGCGCAAGAACTCAAGGCAATCTCCCAGACCTCGTGCGGCGTGCTCAGCAGCATGGGGCCGCAAATCCAGTGGGTGCAAAGTTACGTGACGGGCGACAAGGTGTACTGCATCTACATCGCTCCCAACGAGGAGATGGTTCGTGAGCACGCGACGCAAGGGGGATTCCCGGCCAATCGCGTATCCGCTGTGAGCGCAACCATCGATCCGACCACGGCAGAGTAAGCATCGGGCGTGGGTCGACCCCATTCTCATGGTGACAAATACATTGCCACCAGCCGGATCATGTTCCGACGAGCCGAGGAATTGTTCTCGAGACGTTGAACAGAACCGGTACGCCATCAGACCCCAACGCCATGCACTCCCAGCTCGTCCTCAAGTTTCGACATAGACCTGGCGCAAGCCTGGAGTACATCCTCGCTCTTGAATCGGAACTTGCCGCGGTGCTCGGTGACACGGCGATGGTAGACGGCCACGACATCCGCCCGGACGATATCAACCTCTACGTCATTACACCCGATCCGGCCGCCACCTTCCGGCGCTGCAAGCCGACCTTGGAGCGGTTCGAACTGCTGGACAAAGTCGTCGCGGCGCACCGCTTTGTGGGCGGTATCGATTTCAAGGTAATCTGGCCGCTCAAGTGGGGTCGAAAGTTCAGGGTCGGATGACTTTCGCGGGATTCAACGGGGAGTGCCCGCAATGGCAAAGATCACCGGCATAGGGGGCGTTTTCTTCAAGAGCAAGGGTAAGAGCGCCGCGCTTGCGGCATGGTACCGGCAGCACCTTGGGCTGGCCCTGGAAGATTTCGGTGGCGCCGTACTGCGGTGGTCCGAGGACAAGGCCGAAGACCGCGGCCTGACCGTCTGGCATGTGGCGGACGCAGACAGCCAATGGTTCGGCCCGAGCGACTCGGCTTTCATGATCAACTATCGAGTCGACAAGCTCGACGAATTGCTTGCGCAGCTGCATGCCGATGGCGTCAATGTCCTTGGCGGGCTCGAGTGTCATGAGAACGGGAAGTTCGCCTGGATAATGGACCCGGACGGCAACAAGGTGGAGCTCTGGGAGCCGATGCTTTGGGATGACAAGAACAAGGGCACCGTCCCGGAGTAAAGGACACGATGAATACAGTGCTGATGTTCCTCATCCTCCCTGCGCCAGCCGCCGTTCCTGATGACGTCGGTCCACTGGCGGACGTTGAAGCATTCATCGCGCAACGTGAAGTCTGCGACCATTTCCTTGGCGAACCAACCGAGGGCTCAAGCCCACCACAGGTCCAGCGCCGCGAGTTCATCCGCGACAGCATCGACATCAATTGCGCGGGCACGGACCGCAGGTTGGCTGCGCTGAAACGACGCTTTGCGGCTGAGCCGTCGGTAATCGCGCGCCTGGCCCGCTTCGAGACCCCGGTCGAGGCCGCGTGCGAGTAATCTGTCATTTCGGCATATCAATTATCTGGGCCGCGTTGTTTGCCGCGATCGCGTTGCGCTTTCCGAAAATCGCGAGCCGGCCGTTGCCCACCGCCGTTGTTTTCGGTTTGATCGTCTTTTTTGCAATGCGACCGGTCGTACTACCGCTGTCGACCTATCCGAGGCCCGTTACCTTCAAGGCCCTGGCGACAGCCCTGGACCTGCTCTCGCACATGCTTCTGTTCGGCTTGCCGATCGTCTCGCTGGTCGGCCGTGCCGTGCGGTCGCGGTCGAGCGGTGCGCCCGAGAGCGCGTGAACCGCGGCGAAGACTCCTTCGGGCATTCACAAGGAATGCAAATGAAAAAGGCACAGGGCGATGCCAATGCCTCGGCAACAGAGCTGATCTCGCAGCGAATTGCCGAGCTCGATGACTGGCGCGGTGAAACGCTTAGCCGCATGCGCAAGCTAATCCACGACGCTGATCCAGTAGTGATCGAGGAGCAGCTGCCGTCGGCCCGGCATCGGGACTGGCGTCATGGCAGTGGCGCACGGAACTCCACCGTCCCCTGATACTGTAGGCGTCCTGCGACTACACGCGTGAGCGCCATGACCGATCCTTCAGCCGTACAACTTCCGGCCGCTCCCCTGTCGCCGAGCCCGGTCACCACGGTCAGCCCGGCCATTCAATCGGCTGCGCGCTGGTTCTGGTGGATCGCCGGCCTTTCGGTCATCAACATCATCATGTCGCGCTCGGGAAGCAACACGAGCTTCGTCATGGGACTGGGCTTCACCTCCCTGGCCGATGCACTGCTGGGAGGCCGCGACTTGCTCGCTTTTGCGGTCGATGGGTTGGCAATAGCACTGTTCGTCCTGTTCGGATTCAAGGGGAGCCAAGGCCAGCTGTGGGCGTTTTACGCAGGCATCATCCTGTATGCACTCGACGGGCTGATCTTCGTACTCGGCCAGGACTGGATGCCGGTTGCTTTCCACGGCCTGGCGCTGTTTTATCTTGTCAGGGGCGGCATCGCCCTAGTTGCTGCGCGCCAGCAGGCGGTCTAGCGACGAGCGTGGTCTGCCATCTTGAACATTGACCAGGCCCGCGACTACGCCCTGCAGTTGCCCGGCACGACCGAGGCGCCGCATCACAAATATTCGTCCTTCCGTATTGGCGGCAAGATTTTCGCGACAGTGCCTCCGGACGGCCTGCACCTGCACCTGTTCGTCGATGAGGTCGAACGCGAGCACGCGTTGGCGCTCGCGCCCGAGGCGTTCCAGAAATTATTCTGGGGAGATTCGGCCGTCGGTTTGAGGGTGGTGCTCGCGAAGGCCAAGGTACCGATGGTGCAGCGCCTGCTGCATTGCGCGTGGTGCAGAAAAGCACCGAAGAGATTGCTGGTCGCGCAGCCCAATCCGTTTCAGACTTGAGCCGGCGATGCATGTGACCGACGCGTCGCCAACTTGATTTGAAACCGCATCTCAGTCCCGCCTCGGCGTCGCCCACCTGCCAAGCTTCTCCGAGCCAGCGGCAATGCCGCGTACGAGCTTTCGGAACAGCCAGAGGACACTGAGTAAGAAGCCCGCAACCACGCCCACCAGCAAGGCGATTGCAAGCCAGGGATGGGTGAATGCCAGGGCCAGCCCGCCAGTGACTGCAGCGTCTTCACTGAGCGAAGCGGTCCAGTTGGAAACCGGCTCCGGCGACGTGTTGATGAGCGCGCGGGTACCGGATTTCATCAGATGCGTGAGCAACGCGACGCCTGCACCCGTTGCCAGCGCGACGCCCCCAAGGTGTCCGTCGGCAGACAAGGTAGAGGCGGCAAGAAAGGCGCCAACCGGCACGCGCAACAGCGTATGCAACAGGTCCCAGATGGAATCAACGCCGGGAATCTTGTCGGCAAAAAACTCGACCAGGGCCAACGCACCGGAGGTGCCGAGCACCCAGTAGGAGGTGGTGACCTGCAAGGCCGACGGTAATTCCACCCAGCCCATCAATCCCGCGAGGCCAACACCGAACACGGTGAGGTAGACGCGCACGCCCGAGAGCGCCGCCAGGGCCAATCCAATTGCGAACAAGTGTGCGTGGGTCATCGCAGTCTCCATCAGGCGTGCAGCGCCGCCAGGGCCATTCTAATGCGATGGGCAGCTGCTACATCGGTCGCTCGCGCCGCAGCGATGCGAGCCTCAACGGCCATTCATGCAGCTTGGCTGGTTTGCGCTTGATCCACGCGGCAAGTATCTTGTGCTGCGCAGCACGCGCGCCTCGGGGCTTCCCAGTGATCACGCCCACGCACTTCCCCAAAATCGCCGCGCTTGCGTTGCAGTCCAGATGACCCGCCTGTCGCATTACACCGCCGGCCGCGATAATAACTTCAACCTGATCCGCATCCTGGCCGCGCTGGCCGTGCTGGTTTCGCATAGCTTCGCGCTGGCGGTTGGACGCGGCGCGTACGAGCCGCTGAGTCATTGGCTGGGCATCAGTTCCGGTACCGTGGCGGTCGATGTTTTTTTCATCACCAGCGGCTTGCTGGTGACCGCCAGCCTGCTGCGTAGCCGCAGCATTGTCGAGTTTGCCAGCGCGCGCATCCTGCGCATCTTTCCGGCGCTGTGGGTCATGCTTGCGCTTACCGTGTTCGGGCTCGGCGCCACCGTGTCCACGTTGGGCAGCGCTGCCTATTTTTCCAGCGCAGTCACCTGGCACTACCTGCTGAAGTGCGCCACGCTTGTCTATAACGTTTCCTTCGAATTGCCGGGCGTATTCGCGAACAACCCCTACCCGGACGCGGTAAACGGTTCGCTGTGGTCGCTGCCCGTCGAGGTGCGCATGTACCTGGTGCTGGCGGCCTTATGGCTGCTGACCTGGCTGGCGCGCCGATGGCATGATCATGTCTTTCGTGGCGCGTGCGTTCTTATCGCGCTGTCAGCGGGCGCACTCGTGCTTGCCACGCACCTGCACGGCCTGCGCGACAGTGCTGCGCTGCGACTGATCTTCATGTTCTTCAGCGGGGCGTCGTTGTTTGCGTTCCGACAAAACATTCGATTGTCGCGAGTAGCCTTCGCGGCATGCGCTGCGCTACTTGTCGGTGCGGCACTCGTCGGCCAGCAGGCATTTTTCGTCGCCTACCTGGTCGGGTTGCCGTACATTGCGATCTACCTCGCTTACGTCCCGGCTGGCTGGATCCGACGCTATAACCGCCGCGGCGACTATTCCTACGGCGTCTACATCTACGCCTTTCCGGTGCAGCAGGCGATTGTTGCGGTGCAACCGGGCATATCGGTCGCCCTGCTGCTGCTGGAAGCGGGCGCAATAAGCCTGGTTTGCGCGGCGTTGTCCTGGCACCTGGTCGAAAAGCGCGCCCTTGCGCTTCGTCGGCGCAGGCCAAAACCACCTCCGGACGCTGTCAGCCAGGGCGTGGCCAGGACGAGCGACCCGCTGGCCCCGATTTTGCTAGAGTGAGCTTCTAGTATCAGGGAGGCATGGGGATGCCGTCGCTGTACAAGCTTCATTCGCTTCCAGCGCCACCGACGACGACTCCCACCGCCAGTGAACCTTTTACGCGGGCGCTCGTGCAGCTGACGCGTACCATCTGGCACCCTGCCTGCACTTTCGAAACCGCCATCGGCGCCATCTGCGAAACTGCGGCAACCGCCCTGCAACTCGAGCGCGTCAGTGTCTGGCAATACGAGCAGTCGGCGATCCAGCTCAGATGCCTGGCTGCGTATGACGCCGAGGCCGGCGCCCATGAGCCCATCGATGGCCTGGAAACTCTGTCGCTGGACGGCGACGATTACATGTTGGCGCTCAAGGAAGCGCGCACCTTCGAAGCTAGCGAAGTCGAGTTCGATGCCGAGGCGTCTGGTTCACACCGCGCCTTGCGCGATTACCTGCAACGCCACCACATCCACGCCCTGCTCGATGCCCCTGCATATGTCGAAGGCGAGCTGCAAGGCGTCATCTGCCACGAGAGCATCCGCCGCCTGAGGCAATGGTCGCGCGAGGAGATCACCTTCGCGGCGAGCATGGGTGACTACGTCGCCATGGCCTATGAAATAGCCCGCCGCCGCCGAGCTGAAGCCGAGGTTGAACATCTGCGCCTGCATGACGCAGGAACCGGCCTGCCGAATCGCGAGTACATGATCGAGCTGATCCGCCAGCGGCAGGAACAACCCAGGCAGCGCGATGAAGTGCTGGCAGTCGTGCACCTGGTCATCGACGCCTCCGGTGGACTGGCCTGGTCCGCGGGCGCGCCGACGGTGGAAGACGTCATGTTGCAGATTGCCGGGCGCCTGCGTCGTTTCACCTGCGAAGGTGTCGAACTTGCACGCGTCCGCGCCAACGGTTTTGCTTTCCTGTTGTCGCGCGACCTCCAGCAACGGACGGCAATCCGCCTTGCCGAGCGCGCGCTTGCCGCGATACGCACGCTCGAGTTCAACCATGAGGAGGCTGACCCCAGCGCCGCGGGCGGCGTTGCCTTCGCCGACGCCGCGGTCAGCCTGTGCCAACTGCTTGCGAGCCCGGCACTGCCACTCGCCGAAACGGTGCCTGCATAAGCAACGGGCCGGCACCGTGCGCGGCCACACAACATGCCGCGATGTGCATAAAATAAGCCGCCGGCGGCAATCACGCCCTCGGTCTAAACGCGAGGCATGCATATGCGCAATTCAGGCAAAGCTCCGACCATGATCATCTGGATTATCTGCCTGGTGCTGTACGTGGTCGCCCTGGCTGCTCATTTCGGCTGGGTACGCATCGGTGCGCCGGTGGCATTGTGGTCCTGGGTAATCGGCTTCGGTCTGTTGCTGGTCGCTTGTCGCGTGCGCGGGCTCTGACCGATGCAAGACGACATGGTCACCACTACCCTTGAACTTCCCGGGCATCGGATCGTGCGCAACCACGGCGTGGTGCGCGGGATCACCGTGCGCTCGCGCTCGGTGGTTGGCAATGCTCTGGGTAGCCTGCAATCGCTGTTCGGCGGCAATATTTCCGTGTTCACCAACTTGTGTGAACAGGCGCGCGCGGAAACCTACCTGCTGATGTGCCAGCACGCGCAGCAGCTGGGCGCCAACGCCATAGTCGGCATGCGCTACGATGCGGCCGAGCTGATGCCGGGCCTGACCGAGGTGTTGTGTTACGGCTCCGCGGTTACGGTGACCAAAACAGCCTGAGCGGTCTTCAGCCGCGTGGGTGGTGTTTCTGGTGCAGGCGCTTGAGTCCTTCGCGCGCCACGAAGGTGTATATCTGCGTCGTTGAAAGACTCGCGTGGCCAAGCAGCATCTGCAAGGCCCGCAAGTCGGCGCCATGGTTGAGCAGGTGCGTGGCAAAGCTGTGGCGCAGGCCGTGCGGGCTGACCTTGCCCGGATCGATGCCGGCGCGCGCGGCCAGTTGCTTGACCACGCGCCAGAATTTTTGCCGGGTCACGGCCTCCCCGCCCGCTTCGACAAATACCAATGGGCAGTCGCGCACGCCGACCAGGCCAGGTCGCGCCTTGGCCAGATATTGTTCCAGCCAGTGCTGCGCTTCCTCACCCATCGGCACCAGCCGCTCCTTGCCGCCCTTGCCGGTCACGCGCAGCACGCCCTGGCGCAGGTTCACCGCAGCGCTTGGCAGCGTCACCAGCTCGCTGACGCGCAGCCCTGCCGCGTACATCAACTCAACCATCGCGCGATCGCGCAGGCCCTGCCCGACATCGACGTCCGGGGCCTTCAGCAAGGCATCTACTTCACTTTCCGAAAGAGCCTTGGGCAAGGAGCGGCCCAGCTTGGGCGCCTGCAACAGGGCAGTGGGATCGGCGGCAATCGCGCCAATCCGCAACTGCTGCGCGTAAAAAGTGCGCAGGCAAGACAGCAGGCGAGCGTTGCTGCGCGCGGCGTACTGGCTGTCACTGCGCATGGCCAGGTAGTCGAACACGTCGGCTTGCTGCACGTTAAGCATGGGGATGGCGCGCGGGCCGAGCCAGCGTGCAAAACCGTCCAGGTCGCGTGCATAGCTGTCGAGAGTCTGCCGCGCCAGGCCTTGTTCGGCCCAGAGGCGGTCGATGAAGTCACGTATCAATGTACCGTCGGCTTCCGACGGTGCCGGCCGCGCGCGCGCCTGCAGCCGTCGTTGCGTGGAAGTGATGGCGCTCATGGGATCGAGCTTAGCGGTGCGTCGCGGCGACCGCTATCCTTGTCGGATGAATGATCCCCTCGTAAATTCCGGAAAAACCCGCGCCGTGCCTGCTGCCCCGCCCTGGCGCCTGCTGGCGCTGTGCTACGACGCCCTGCCGGTACTGGCCCTGCTGATGATCACGAGCGCCGTGTTCCTCTGGCTGCACAGCGGCCGCACGGTTGAAAAGGATCCGCTGTTCGGCGCGCTTGAATTTGTCGCGATGTGGCTGCTCATCGGTGCCTATTTCGTCACGTCCTGGCGACGCGGCGGACAGACCATCGGCATGCGGCCCTGGCGCTTGCGGGTGGTGGGCTCCGACGGGCACCTGGCGCCATTTCGGCGTCTGTGGTTGCGTTACCTGGTCGCGTGCATGACGCCGGGAGTGTGCCTGCTGTGGACGGCTTTCGATGCGCAGCGACGTGGGCTGCACGACATTGCCGCCGACACCCTGCTGGTGCGCCTGTTGCCGGCAGACGTTGCGCGCTAGATGCGCTTGGCCAGCCAGCCCCAGCAGATGCCCCATATCAGCAGCGGCGGCAGCAGGTAGGCCCAGCGCACGTCGAAGCGATAGACATCGGCGAGCCCTGCAAACATGCGCTGCACCAGCAGCGCGCCAATGCCGATCAGGATGCCGAGAAACAGGCGCTTGCCGAAACCGCCCGAGCGCAGCGAGCCGAAGGCGAACGGCAAGGTTGCCAGGCACAGCACGATGACATTGAACGGATAGAACCAGCGCGCCCAGTACGCACTTTCGAATTTCAGCGCATCGAGCTGGTTGCGGCGCAGGTATTCGATGTTGCTGCGCAACTCCGAGCTGGTCAGGTAGCGTGGCCGTGCCAGCTGCGCGGCGATGGTGCTGTCGTCGAGGTCGGTGGTCCAGCGCTCGGTGGGAATCTTCTGCACGTGCACCGATCGCTGGTCGAAGTAGGTGCGCTCCACGTCATGCAGCGTCCAGCCTTCGTTGCGATGGATGGCCTTGTCGGCGTGGGCGAGCGACTTCAGGCGGCCGAGCGCATCGAACTGGTACAGGCGAACGTCTTCCAGTTCGACCCAGCTCTGCCCGTTCTCGGTATGCGGCGCGCTGTTGCCGCGAGCATTGAGGAACAGGTTGCCCTCGCGTGCCCACAGCCCGGAGTAGCGCGCCATGATCAATTGTCGTGACTTGTAGTTGGCAAGCTCCTGCGCACGTTGCTCGCCAGCCGGGCCAACCGTCTCGATGTTGACCACCATCGCCGCGGTCAGCAGCAGCAGCGGTAGCAGCGCACCCAAGCCCATCTGCATGCGCGACAAACCCACGGCGCGCATCACGGTGAGCTCCGAGCGTGCCGCCAAACCGCCAAGGCCGAGCAGGCTGCCGATTACCGCTACGGTGGGAAACTCCTCGTACATTCGCCGCGGAATCGTCAGCAGCGTGAACAGCACCGCATGGCTGAGGGTGTAACTTTCCTTGCCGACATCGCGCAACTCGCCGACGAAGGCGAGGATGGCATCGAAGGACAGCAGCACCGCCCATGCGGCAAGGGTTGCGAGCAGTACGTTGCGCGCCAGGTACAGCATCATGCGGCGCGGCAACAGCTTCATGCGCGTCATGCGCGGCCCTTGCCTGGCCGCGGCAGCCTGCCGTCGCGCGTGAACAACCACGCCGCCAGACCGATCATCGGCAGATGCACCCACCATAGCCCCAGCCAGGCCGGCAGGCGGCCATTGCCGATAAGCCCGGTACCCAGAAGCAGCAGGATCATGCCAACCAGATAGACCAGCAAGGCAAACAGGATCAATCCGTACTGCGGCTGCCGAGGCTCGCTGCGTGCCAGTGGCATGGCAAAAACCGCCAATACTGCTGCGAACAGCGGCATGGCGAAGCGCCAGTTCAACTCGGCCAGTGCAACCGGTTTGCGGTTGGCCAGCAGTTGCGCGGTGGAGTCGGCGGACAGGTCGTCCGGGGAGTCGTTTTTCTGGCGATCCGGAACGCGCACGTCGTTGTGCTGGAAGCGCATCATGCGGAAATCGCGCGAGCCGATGGCACCTTCCACGCGGAAGCCATCCTTCAGGCGCAGGTAGCGTTCGGTGTCGCCGATCAGGTTGAGGCTGCCTTCATGCGCGGTAATGATGTCCAGGCGGCCTTCGTTTTCGCGCTGCACGAACAGGTGCTTGAAACGGGTTCCGTCCGGCGTCAGCTCGGTGACGTAGAGCACGCCGCCCTTGCCTGGCAATTCCACGAAGCGGCCAGGCTCCAGTCCGGCAATCAGGAATGACCGGTTGGCCACCTCGATCATTTCCTTGGCCTGGCGCGCCGACATCGGCGCCAGCCACAGCGAGGCCAGCGCCACGATCACCACGATCGGCAGGCTCACCCACAACAACGGCCGCCAAAGCCGTTGCGAGCCGATGCCGACCGAGGCCAGCACCGCCATTTCACTTTCGGCATACATGCGCCCGATGGACAGCAGCAGCCCGAGGAACAAGGCCAGCGGCAATACCAGGGTCAGGAAGCGGATCGAGCGCAGGCCCAATTGCGACAGCAGCAGACCGGCCGGGACCTTGCCTTTGGCGATTTCGGAGATGAGGTCCGCGAACAGCGCGCCGAGGGTGATCAGCAGCAGGACAACCGCGACAGCGGCCACAGTTTGCGCAAACTGGCGCAAGAGGTGCCGCTCGATCAGGAGCATGCGTATTGTTTTGTCATGAGTTAGGGGCCGCTTGATCTAGAATGATGGGCTCGCGCGCCGCCTTCTGCTGCGCCAACCCCCAATTGTACGGAATTACCCGCATGGCCTTGGAATTTCAGATAAATTCGTCCGACCCCGGCGCAGCCGACCACGATTGCACGGTGGTGGCGGTGTTCGCCGACGGCGTCATGAGCGCCTCGGCGCAGGCCATCGACCAGGCCAGCAAGGGCCGCCTGGCGGCCCTGGTCGCACGTGGGGACGTTTCCGGCAAGACCGGCCGCAGCACCCTGCTGCAGGATCTGCCGGGCCTGGGCGTGGCCCGTGTTCTGGTCGTAGGCCTGGGCGAGCGCGAAAAATTTGGCGTGCCCCAGTACCTGAAGGCCATCGGCGACGCAGTGCGCGCGCTACGCATCGGCCCGGTGAAATCGGCATTGATCACGCTGACCGAGCTGCACGTGCCGGGTCGCGATGCCAGTTGGAACCTGCGCCAGGCAGTCATCGCCGCCGACCATGCCGCCTACGAATACACCGCCACCCGCAGCAAACCGGCGGAAGTGACTTTGGCGCGTCTCACGTTATTGGCTGATGCCGGCAACGTGGAGGCGCTGCAGCGCGGCCAGGCCATCGCCGCTGGCGTACAGTTCTCGCGCGAACTCGGCAACCTGCCGCCGAACATCTGCAATCCAGCCTACCTGGCCGGTAGGGCGCAAGAATTGGCCACGCAGTTCGACAGCGTCAGCTGCGAGGCGCTCGAGCGCGCCGATATGGAAAAACTGGGCATGGGCTCCTTGCTCGCGGTGAGCCGCGGTTCGGCCAATCCGCCGCGGCTGATCGTGCTGCGCTACACCGGGGCTGGGGATGCCAAGCCATTCGCGCTGGTCGGCAAAGGCATCACCTTCGACACCGGTGGCATCAACCTGAAGACGCAGGGCGGCATCGAGGAAATGAAGTTCGACATGCTGGGCGCGGCCACGGTGATGGGTACGTTCCTGGCCTGCGCGCGCATGAAGCTGCCGCTGAACCTGGTGACGATAGTGGCGGCGGTTGAAAACATGCCCGACGCCGACGCCTACCGGCCGAGCGACGTGCTCACCTCGATGAGCGGCAAAACCATCGAGGTCGGCAACACCGATGCCGAAGGGCGCCTGGTGCTCTGCGATGCGCTGACGTATGCGCAGCGTTTCCAGCCGCAGGCCACCGTCGATGTCGCCACGCTCACCGGCGCCTGCGTGGTGGCGCTGGGCAAATACGCGCACGGCCTGATGAGCAAGCACGATGACCTGGCTGCGGAGCTGTCCAACGCCGGCGAATCAGTGTTCGACCGCGCCTGGCGCTTGCCGCTGTGGGATGAATACCAGACGCTGATCGAATCGGCCTTCGCCGATATCTACAACATCGGCGGCAAGGGCGCTGGCGCCATCACTGCCGGCTGCTTCCTGTCGCGCTTCACCGAAGGCCAGCGCTGGGCACACCTGGACATCGCTGGCACGTCCTGGGACGAGGGCCGCAAGGGCTTGGCCAACGGCCGCCCGGTCGGGCTGCTCAGCCAGTGGCTGCTGGACCGTTGCGCCTGAGCGCAACGGCAATGCCGCGCGCCGATTTTTACCTCATTGCCAAGCCGCGTTTCCTTGACCAGCCGCTGTTGCTGGTTTGCGAGCTCGCGCGCAAGGCTAGTGACAGAGGGCAGCCGCTGCTGATCCTGGCCGACTCGATGGCGCAAGCCGAAGTGCTTGACGATCTGCTCTGGGAATTTGATCCGGACGCCTACGTGGCGCACCAGATTGCCGGCACCGACGAAGACGATGACATCACGCCGGTGTTGATCGTGCCGCCGGAACGGCAATCGCCCATGCGTCCGCTGGTGCTGAACCTGCGTGAGGCCGCAGTCGATGACGGCTTCATGCGCGTGCTGGAAGTCGTGCCTGCCGACGACAGCGCGCGGGCGCCCTTGCGCGAGCGCTGGAAGCAGTACAAGGCGCGTGGGCTCGAGGTGCAGAAATTCGACATGTGAGACGTTGCGGGCGCGCGTTAGTGTTGCGCGTGCATTGGTGCCCGCGGCCTAGCGCGTCGCCAGCAATGCCTCGACCGCGTCGACCTCGCGCGGCACCGCATCGGTCAGCACGCGGTGGCCGTCCTTGGTGATGAGCACGTCGTCTTCGATGCGTATACCGATGCCCTGGTACTTCACGGGAACATTCTTGCTGCCCGGCGGAATATACAGACCTGGCTCGATGGTAAAGGCCATGCCCGGCTCCAGTTCGCGAAACTCACCGGCCACCTTGTATTCGCCAACGTCGTGCACATCCAGGCCCAGCCAGTGGCCGGTCTTGTGCATGTAGAAACGGCGATAATCGCCGCTGGCAATGTTTTGCTTCAACGAGCCCTTGAGCAGGCCGAGGGACAGCAAACCCTCGGTGAGGACTTCCACTGCTGCGTGGTGTCCCGTGATCCAGTGCTGCCCAGGCCGCGCTTTTTCCAGTGCAGCGGACTGCGCGTCGAGCACCAATTGGTAAAGTGCACGCTGGGCTGGTGAATAACGGCCATTCACCGGCCATGTGCGGGTGATGTCGGAGGCGTAGTTGGCGTACTCGGCGCCAGCGTCGACCAGCAACAGGTCGCCGTCCTTCATCGCCGCGTTGTTGGCGCGATAGTGCAACACGCAGGCATTGTTGCCGGCGCCGACGATGGGCTCGTAAGCGGCCACGCTGTCGTGCCGGCGATACACGTGCTGCAGCGCGGCCTCGACTTCGTACTCCCAGGCACCGGCACGCGTAGCGCGCATCGCCGCAACCTGGGCCTGGCAACCGATGTCGGCGGCGCGTTGCATCAGCCGAACCTCATCGCGGCTCTTGAACAGCCGCAACTCGTGCAGCAGGTGTCCCAGTTCCATGAATTCATGCGGCGGCTTGGCGCCCTGGCGCACGCGCGCCCGTACCTGGTTCACCCAACCGATCAGCGTCAGGTCGAACTCCTTGTCGCGGCCGAAGTGGTAGTAAACGCGGCTGCGCCCTTCCAGCAGGCTGGGCAGGATGTCGTCCAGATCGGCGATCGGGTAGGCATCGTCCATGCCGAAGTTCGCGATCGCGCCTTCCGGGCCCGCGCGCGGTCCATCCCAGGCTTCGCGATCGGCGTCGCGCTCGCGGCAGAACAGCAAGGTCTCGCCGTGCTTGCGGCCAGGCACGAGCACCAGCACCGCCTCGGGCTCGGCAAAACCGCTCAGGTACCAGAAATCGCTGTCCTGGCGGAACGGATACGTGGTGTCCTTGCTGCGGATGCGTTCGGGCGCTGCGGGCAGGATCAGGATCGAGTCCTCGTCGGCCATGCGCATCAATTGCTTGCGCCGCCTGGCGAACTCCACGGCCTTGATGGCGATGTCCTTGACCGCGCCAGCCTTGCGCAACGAAGGCGCGGTGGCGACGGTCAATTCAGCGACCTGCGGTGGCGTGGCGCCAGCACGCAATCGCTGTGCAGCAGCAGCGCTGCAACGCGCACGAATTCGGAGACTTCTTCCAGCGCCTGTTCGTCGGATTCCGGGTCGTCGTAACTAAGATTGCTCGCCGCCATGCGCGCAAGGTCGCCGAGCGCGTCTTCCGATTCCGCCGACAGCGGCGGTGTAGCGCCGGCGGCCAGGCCGAAGCCGCCAAGGAATCCGCGACACCAGTTCATCAATGCATCGCCGCGCTCCACTACCGGCAGGTCGATGCCTGGCAGCAGCAGGTCGAAGCCGAAGTCTGGCGATTCCAGGAGCTCGCCGGTGGCCACGAACATGCGGTCCAGCGCGCTGTCGGTGGGGATCGGGTCGGCCTCGGGTTCAGCCATGACTTTCGCGAGCCAGTCACTGCGCCCTGGGGCATTGGTGCCGCCGGACAGGTAACCGCAGAGCGAGCCGTGCAATTCGGCCGCGTCCAGTCCCAGGTGCATCTGCTGGATCTGCGCGGAAATTTCCTGGTAGTCAGGCAATTGCGGAGTGGACATGGGCGCGGCCGATGGGATTTTTTCCATTCTAGCAAAGCAGCGCGTCCAGCTTGTCGCCGGTGCGCCCCGGAACCTACACTGCGTCGATCGCTGTGTTCCCGCAGCGGCGTGCCGGGGGATCGATGGACGGAGCGTTGAAGCCGCCTGCGCTTAGGCGACCACGGCTGCCGCCAATGTCGGGGTTGCTTGCTTGCGCCTCAGGCAGCGCGAGCGCCACCGTGGGCGCATCACCGGGGTACCTGCCGACCTGGTCGTACACGCAGCTCGGCTTGCTTGGCGCTGCACTGGTGCTCGCCTGGACAGTCTGGCGGCTGGTCCGTCGCCGGCTGGGTGAGGAATCGGCGTGGCTCGGCCAGATTCAGGAACGCGAGGCGCGGCTGAACCTCGCTCTATGGGGGTCCGGGGACGAGTTCTGGGACTGGAACATCCGCGACAACAGCCTGTACCGGCTCGGTGCCAACCAGTTGTTCGGGCAAGGCTCGCTGGAAACGATGAGCACCGATGACTGGCGCAACAATTCGATCCATCCCGATGACCTGCCGCGCGTGCAGCAGCTGTTGCAGGAACATATCGTAGGCAATTCCGAGCAGTACGATTCCGAACATCGCATTCGCGGCACAGATGGTGGCTGGGTGTGGGTGCGTTCGCGCGGCAAGGTCGTGGAGCGCGATGCCGCCGGCAGTCCGTTGCGCATGGCCGGCACCGCGCGCGACGTGACCGCCATACGCCGCGCCGAACGCGAACGACGCATCGCGCTGGAAGTCTTGCGCAGCATGAGCGAGGCGGTCGGCGTGATCGACCTGGACTTTCGTTTCATTTCAGTGAACCCGTCGTTCTCGCGCATCACCGGCTACAGCGAAGACGAGGTCGCCGGGCAAAGTTCCAGCATGCTCGACTCCAGCCAGCACAGCGCCGATTTCTACCGCCGCGTGCGCGAGATCCTCGAGCGCACCGGGCATTGGGCTGGCGAGATGTGGCAGCGGCGCAAGGACAACCAGGAATTCCTCGGCTGGATCGAAATGTCCGAGGTGCGCGATTCGCTGGGTTCGCGCAGCCATTTCGTCGCGGTGGTCAACGACATCACCGACAAGAAGCGCGCCGAACAGGAGCTGCGTTACCTCGCCAATTACGACACCCTCACCGGCCTGCCCAACCGTGCGTTGCTGTCCGAGCGCCTGGGCCGCGCGATCGTGCGTGCGCGCAGGCAGGAAACCCGCGTCGCCGTGCTATTCCTCGACCTGGACCGGTTCAAGGACATCAATGACTCTCTCGGCCATGCTGCCGGCGACCGCTTGCTGAAAGCGGCGGCGACGCGCCTGCAGACGACAGTGAGTTCATCGGACACCGTCGCTCGCCTCGGCGGCGACGAATTCACGGTGGTATTGGAAGACGTCGAAAGCCTGGCGGCCGTGGAGCGCATGGCGCAGGAGATCCTGCAGGCCTTCAGTACGCCGCTGGAAGTCGACGAGCGCCACGACGTCAACATCACGCCTTCGCTTGGCATCAGCCTGTATCCCGACCATGCGCAACTGCCCGCCGACCTGCTGAAATTTGCCGACACCGCGATGTACCAGGCCAAGGCCGAGGGTCGCAACACCTACCAGATATACAACGAGATGATGGACGCCGAGGCGCGCCGGCGCGCGGCGATCATCGCGGCGCTGCGCAAGGCGCTGGACCGCGGCGAATTCCGGCTGGTGTACCAGCCGCGCATGTCGCTGGCCGATGACAGCATCACCGGCGTGGAGGCTCTGTTGCGCTGGAAGAGCAGCGAGCTTGGCGAAATCAGCCCGGTGGTATTCATTCCGCTGGCCGAGGAAAGTGGCCTGATCATCGCCATCGGCGAATGGGTGATCCGCGAGGCCTGCGCCCAACTGATGGCCTGGCGCCAGCACGGTTTCACGTCCATCTGCGTGGGCGTGAATGTTTCCGTGCTGCAACTGCTGCGCGGCCACCTGACGACGTTCCTGCAGGGCGTGCTGGACAGCAGTGGCATGCCCGCGGACCGTATCGAGCTGGAAGTGACCGAAAGCATGGTCATGCAGAATGCGGAACAGGCTACCGCCATCCTGAACGAGTTGCGCACGATCGGCGTGAGCCTTGCGATCGATGATTTCGGTACCGGTTATTCCTCGCTGGTGTACCTCAAGCGCCTGCCGATCGACACGCTGAAGATCGACAAGGAATTCGTCGACGACCTGACGCGCGATCCCGACGACGAGGCCATCACCGCCACCATAATCACCATGGGCCATTCGCTTGGGCTGAACGTCATTGCCGAGGGCGTGGAAAACGAATCGCAGTTGAACTTCCTGCGCGAACACGGTTGCGACGAGATCCAGGGCCACTGGTTGTCCAAGCCGCTCGAAGGTGACCGCTGCCTGGCGTTCCTGCGCACCTGGCAACAGGGCGAAGCCGTGGCCACACCTTCCCTGAGCTACTAGCAACACGTGTTGACCGGCCATGGATGCACGCCTATCGTGGGCCGATGGACGCCACCCCCACCCTTGCCCAGTTGCAACAGCTGGCCATACGCATCGACAAGCTGCTGGAACTGACCCGTCGCCTGTCCGATGAAAACCGCAGCCTGCGCCAGGGCCAGGAGCAATTGGTCAATGAGCGCGCGCAACTGTTGAACAAGAATGAGCTGGCGCGTTCGCGCGTGGAAGCAATGATCAGCCGCCTGAAGGCGCTGGAGAACAACGCGTGAGCGAGCCGGTCAACGTCAGGATCCTCGACCGCGAATTCACCGTCGGCTGCGAGCCGGACGAACGTGAAAAACTCATGGCCGCCGCGCAGCTGCTGGACA
>JAYSXN010000120.1:0-2017 GCA_043717405.1 Gammaproteobacteria bacterium | reverse complement strand
GCTTCAGCGTGGACGCATCGATGCGCTGCTCTCGGTAATCCACAAAGCTGTGTTCGACGCCTGCGCGTTGCAGCCAGTTGCGCGCCTTGCGGCAGGTGTCGCATTTGTCGAGGCCGTACAGGGTGAGGCCGCTCATTCGAGGGCGCCGCGCAATAATTCGTTTACCGAGGTTTTCGAGCGCGTCCTTGCGTCAACCTGCTTGACGATCACTGCGCAATACAGCGAGTGGCTGCCATCGGCGCAGGGCAATGATCCCGACACCACGACACTGCCTGCAGGCACGCGGCCATAGCCCACCTGGCCGCTCGCGCGATCGTAGATGCGCGTGCTCTGGCCAAGGAACACGCCCATGCCGATCACGCTGCCGCGCTCGACGATGACGCCCTCGACAACTTCCGAGCGCGCGCCGACGAAACAATCATCCTCGATGATGGTCGGCGCCGCCTGCAGCGGCTCGAGCACGCCACCGATACCGACGCCGCCGGACAGGTGGCAGCGCGCACCGATCTGCGCGCACGAGCCCACCGTGGCCCACGTATCGACCATCGTGCCCGCGCCAACGAACGCGCCAATGTTGACGAAGCTCGGCATCAGCACCACGTCGCGGCCGATGTGCGCCCCGCGGCGCACCACGGCGCCCGGCACCACGCGCGCACCGAGCGCCGAGAATGCGGCCTCGTCGAAGCCTTCAAAGCGGCCCGGCACCTTGTCCCAATACGGCCCTGGCGACGCTGCAGGCACCAGGCGGGTATCGTTGCAGCGAAAGTACAGCAGCACAGCCTTCTTCAGCCATTCATTGACCTGCCAGCCATCGCCTGCAGGCTCGGCCACGCGCAGCGCGCCCGCTTCCATCCGAGCAATCACCCGTTCGACCGATGGCCGCACCGATGAATCAATTTCCGCGGAACCCAGCGTTGCACGGCGATCGTAGGCATCCTCGATCGCTGCACGATGCTGCTGCAATTCATCGGCGCTGTCGCTGGCCGGCATCGGCGGTTTCTCCTTCAAGGCAAGCGCTGAGCGCGCCGCGCAGGTCTGGCAGTGAATCGGAAGCCAGCGCCACGTCGTGCTGGTCGCTGAGCAGGAAAATATCTTCGACACGCTCGCCGAACGTGGCGATGCGGGCATCATGCACGCGCAAGCGGTTCTTGCGCAGTACTTGCGCGACATCGGCAAGCAACCCGGGGCGATCGGTGCCGACCAGGCTGAGGCGAGTGCGCTGGGCGTCGAGCGTGTCGAACTCGACGCGTGCGGCCACGCGGAAGTGGCGTAGATGCCGGGGCATCGCGCGTCGCGCCGGGCGCACCGCATCCGGATCACGCAGCGCGGCCTGTAGCGCGGCGATTATCGCGGGCACCTCCGGCACGTGGCCACTGGCCTGTACCTGGAAGTTGTCCAGCGCGTGGGCGTCGCTGGCGGTCATCACCCGCGCATCGAGCACGCTGAAACCCAGCCGGTCCAGGGTCGCCACCAGCGCCGCGAACAAACCGTCGCGGTCGGGCGTACGCACGAATACCTCGAAGCTGCCTGGCGTGTCATGGCTGCGCACCAGAACCTGCGATGAACCTGCGGCACCGTGCTGCGCCTGCTCCAGAATGCCCATGGTCTGCCATACCAATTGCTCGGGCCGGTAACGCAGGAAGGCCTCGTCGGGAAACGTCGACCACAGGGCCTCGATGTTTGCGTCGTCAACGCCACCGTCGAGCAGCTTGGCCAGCGCCATGTTGCCGGTGTCGGCCATGATGTCCTGCGCGTTGAGCGGGTGTTCGAGTCCGCGACGCAAGGCATAGCGCGTCGCGGTATGCAGGTCGGCGAGCAGGCGATCCTTCCAGCTGTTCCACAGTTTGGGACTAGTGCCGGCAATGTCCGCGCAGGTGAGCAAATACAGGTAATCCAGGTGCTCGCGGTCGGCCACCAGCGTGGCAAAGCGAGCGATTACCTCGGGGTCGGAGATGTCCTGGCGCTGCGCCGTGACCGACATCAGCAGGTGCTGGCGCACCAGCCACACAAGCAATTC
>JAYSXN010000119.1:0-2018 GCA_043717405.1 Gammaproteobacteria bacterium | reverse complement strand
CGGTTCGGGCGATGTATTGCAGCGTTGGCCTCGCCGCCAATTGCCGCGCAAACTGTGCTGGCCAGCGCTGCGTCTCCGCTACGCCCTCACCGATGGTGTATGAATCCCCGAGCGCCAGAATCGGCATCGGCTCAGTCCTGGCTCACGCGGCGTTGCCGCACAAAACCAGCAACAAGGCCAGCGCCGCGGCCAGCCATCGGCACTCAGGCCACCGCGGCATTCTGGCGACGCTGTGCGGCAGCCAGTCGTCCTAGCAGCGCATCAATGCGGCGGAAAACCTCGGCCATCTCGGCGGCCTCCGGCAACAACGTCACGCGGAAATGATTGCGATAGCGCACGTTGAAGCTGCTGCCCGGCACCACCAGCACGCTTTCTTCCTCGAGCAGTTCCAGGGCAAACAGATGATCATCGAAGCCGATCGCCGCGTCGCCAACCACGGCGGGAAAGGCGTACAAGGCGCCTTCGGGAACCACCAGTTGCAAGTGTTCACTGTCGGCGCAAGCCTGGATTACCGCGCGCCGCGTGTCGTACAGGCGGCCGCCATCGATGCACAGCGGCGTGATGGTGTCGGGCCCCGACAACGCAGCCGGCACGGCAAATTGCCCGGGCACGTTCGCGCACAGGCGCAGCGCGCCGAGCAGGTCCATCGCATGGTGGTAATCGCCCAGGCGCGTGGCTTCGCCGGACAGCAGCGCCCAGCCGATGCGCCAGCCGCAGGCGCGATGCACTTTCGACAAGCCACCGAAGCTCAAGGTCGGCACGTCGCCGGCAATCGGCGCGAGCGGCTCGAAGCGCACGCCGTCGTAAGTGATGGTGTCGTAGATTTCATCGGCCATCAGCAGCAGGTGATGGCGCCTGGCGATGTCGACCAGTCGCGCAAGCAATTCACGCGGATACACCGCGCCGGTCGGATTGTTCGGATTGATGACCACCAGCGCGCGCGTCAGTGGCGTGATCAACGCTTCCACCTGCGCCGGATCGGGCAGGAAACCGTTCTCGGGGCGGCAGTCGTAATGCACCGGCACGCCGTCGTTGAGGATTGTCGCCGCGGTCCACAACGGATAATCCGGGCTCGGCACCAGCACTTCGTCGCCCGGGTTCAGCAGCGCACGCAGGGAAATGTCGATGAGTTCTGAAACGCCGTTGCCGATGAAAACACGCTCCGGCGTCGCGTTGGGCGCGCCACGGCCGCGGTAGTGCGCGGCAATTACATCGCGCACCGCCGGCAGGCCCTGCTGGTGCGTGTACGGATCGGTAGCCGGCAGGTTGCTGGCGATCGCGCGTTGCAAGTGATCCGGTGCACGGAAACCGAAGGCGCCGGGGTTGCCGATGTTCAGCTTGATCAGGGTGCGGCCCTGCGCTTCGAGCTCCAAAGCCCGCCGGGCGAGCTCGCCGCGGATTTCGTAGCGGACTTCACTCAGGCGTGCGCGGGTGGCGATGGGGTGCTGTGACATGCGAGGGATGGACGGTGAAAATGTCCGCGAAGCCTAACGGATTCGCGCTGAACCGGGTAGCTGTGGAAGGCGCTAGAATGCTGCCAATGCCCGAACTGACCGATGCCTACGCCCGCTTGCGCCCGATCGGCTGGTCCGACGATGCCGATCTGATTGCGGCTGCGGGCAGCGCCCGTGTGGCACGCGTCATCGGCCAGCACCGTAGCGGCTTCGACGTCGCTGAATTCGCCGGTGACCTCAAGCGCGTGCAACCGCCCGCGGCATGGACGCGCCCGCGTGGCGACCCGACGCTGCGCGCCGTGGTCGGCGACTGGGTCGCGCTCGATGAAGAGGCAAAAAATATCGCGGCGCTATTGCCCAGGCATGCGCTGCTCAAGCGTGGCGCGGCCGGCGAACACTACCGGCAGCAACTGATCGCCGCCAACGTGGACAATGTGCTGGTGGTCTGCGGCCTGGACGCCGACTTCAACCCGCGACGCATCGAGCGCTACCTGCTGGTGGTGCAGGCCAGCGGCGCGGCGCCGGTGCTGGTGCTGACCAAGGCCGACCAGTGCGCCGACCTCG
>JAYSXN010000118.1:0-6088 GCA_043717405.1 Gammaproteobacteria bacterium | reverse complement strand
GTCGATCACGTTGGTCTGTGGGTCGAAATGATAGTCCCACACGGCCTCGAGCAGCATGGTGCGCGTAACTACCTGCTCGGCATGGCGCATCAGGTACTCGAGCAGGCGGAACTCGCGCGGCTGCAGGTCCAGCGCTTGCCCGGCGCGGCGCACGGTGCGTTTGAGCAGGTCCATTTCCAGGTCGGCCACGCGCAGGCGAGTGGTTGCTTCAGGTCCGCTGGACTGCCGGCGCAGCAAGCCATCCAGGCGCGCCGACAGTTCGGCGAAGGAAAACGGCTTGGCCAGGTAATCGTCAGCGCCGCCGCGCAAGCCTTCCACGCGTTGTTCGACCTCGCCCAACGAAGAGAGCACCAGCGCCGGCGTGCGATGGCCGCTCGCGCGCAACTGGCGCAGCAGCTCCAGGCCTTCCAGACCCGGCAGCATGCGATCGAGGATCAGCGCGTCATAGATTTCATGCGTCGCCAGGTGCAGGCCGTCGGGCCCGGTGCTCGCGTGGTCGACGCTATGCCCGGCCTCGCGCAGCCCCTTGGCCACGAACTCGGCGATCAACGGCTCGTCTTCCACCAGCAGCACGCGCATGAGGATCCTCTCGGGGCTGCGGCCATGCTGGGCCGCGCCAGCTGTCGCGAGTCTAGACCGGACGTGACCAATCGGTAATGTCCGGCGGCGCTGAAACGGGCCATTTTGCCCCGGCTGTATAATTGCCGGACCGTTTCGCAACAGGCTTTGCCATGTCCGTGCCCGTGTCCGACCCCGCCGCGTTGCGTCCCGCTACGCCGCCCACGCTCGCTGACCCGGACTACAGCCTGGAGCACAAGTACACGCGCGCCGAAGGTCGCATCTACCTGTCGGGCGTGCAGGCACTGGTGCGCCTGCCGTTGATGCAGCAGATGCGCGATCGCGCCGCCGGCCTGAACACCGCCGGCTTCATCTCCGGCTACCGCGGCTCGCCGCTGGGCGGTTTCGATCTCGAATTGTGGAAGGCGAAAAAGCACCTTGCCGCGTCATCCATCGAGTTCACGCCCGGCCTCAACGAGGACCTGGGCGCAACCATGGTCTGGGGCACGCAGCAGTCGCGATTGTTCCCGGGCGCGCGCTACGACGGCGTGTTTTCCATGTGGTACGGCAAGGGCCCGGGCGTGGACCGTTGCGGCGACGTGTTCAAGCATGGCAACGCCGCCGGCACCTCGACTTACGGTGGCGTGCTGGCGCTGGCTGCCGACGACCACGCCTGTCGCTCATCGACACTGCCACACGGCTCGGAACTGGAATTCGTCAGCGCGATGATGCCGGTACTCAATCCTGCCGGCGTGCAGGACATCCTGGACATGGGCCTGCTCGGCTGGGCAATGTCGCGCTTCACCGGCCGCTGGGTCGGCTTCAAGACCATTGCTGAAACCGTGGAGTCTTCGGCCTCGGTCAATGTCGATCCGCACCAGCTCGACATCATCCTGCCGTCCGATTTCATATTGCCTGCGGGGGGTTTGAACATACGCTGGCCGGATCCGCCGCTGGACCAGGAGTTGCGGCTGCACCAGTACGCCGTCGCGGCCGCGATTGCCTTCGCTCGCGCCAACGGCATCGACAAGACCGTATTCGATTC
The DNA here is from genome assembly GCA_043717405.1 of Gammaproteobacteria bacterium. Taxonomy (GTDB): domain Bacteria; phylum Pseudomonadota; class Gammaproteobacteria; order Xanthomonadales; family Xanthomonadaceae; genus Arenimonas. The sequence continues at coordinate 4,485 of JAYSXN010000118.1, read as the reverse complement.
GCCGCGCGCGCGCCTGGGCATCGTCACCACCGGCAAGAGTTACCTGGACGTGCTGCAGGCGCTCGAATATCTCGGCATCGACCAGAACGCCGCATCCGACATCGGCATCCGCGTGTACAAGGTCGGCATGACCTGGCCGCTGGAACCGATGGGCATCGCGGCCTTTGCGCGCGGCCTGGAAGACGTGATCGTGGTCGAGGAAAAACGCAGCTTCATCGAATCGCAGATGAAGGAGCAGATGTACAACTGGGATGCATCGACGCGACCGAGCGTGGTCGGCAAGTACGACGAGAGCGGCGAATGGATCCTGCCCTCGACCAACGAGCTGACGCCGGCGCGCATCGCGCGGGTGATTGCCAAACGCCTGGCGCGTTTCTTCACCTCCGAGCACATCAGCAGCCGGCTGGATTTTTTGGCTGCGAAGGAAAAAGAACTGGCGCTGCCCCGCGCCGCGTTTCCACGCGCGGCGCATTACTGCTCGGGCTGCCCGCACAACACCTCAACTGTCGTGCCCGAAGGTTCGCGCGCCCTGGCCGGCATCGGTTGCCATTACATGGTCACCTGGATGGATCGCAGCACCGACACCTTCACGCAGATGGGCGGCGAAGGCGCGACCTGGTGCGGGCAGGCGCCGTTCACCGATGAAAAGCACGTGTTCCAGAATCTTGGCGACGGCACGTATTTTCATTCAGGCTCGCTGGCGATCCGCCAGGCAATCGCGGCCAAGGTCAACATCACCTACAAGATCCTCTACAACGACGCGGTGGCGATGACCGGTGGCCAGCCGGTGGACGGCACACTGAGCGTGCCCGACATCGCACACCAGGTGCGCAGCGAAGGCGTGCAGACCATCGTCGTGCTGTCGGACGACATCGGCAAGTGGGATCGCCCGGAAATTTTCCCCGCTGGCGTGGAGTTTTACGATCGCCTGGAACTCGATGCGGTGTCGCGCCGCATGCGCGATATTCCGGGCACCACCGTGCTGATCTACGACCAGACCTGTGCGGCGGAAAAACGTCGCCGGCGCAAGCGCGGCAAGATGGTCGACCCGGCGCTGCGCACGATGATCAACCCGGCGGTGTGCGAGGGTTGCGGCGATTGCGGCGTGAAGTCCAACTGCGTGTCGGTGTTGCCGATGGATACCGAGTTCGGGCGCAAGCGCGAGATCGACCAGAGCAATTGCAACAAGGATTTTTCCTGCGTCAGCGGCTTCTGCCCGAGCTTCGTCACGGTCAAGGGCGGCGGCTTGAAGAAGAAAAAGCCGAGCGGCGCGGCGCTGGATTTTGATGCGCTACCCATGCCGACCTTCAAGTCGGATCTGTCCGAGCCCTGGAACATCTTGATCACCGGTATCGGCGGCACTGGCGTGGTGACGATCGGCGCCCTGCTGGGCATGGCTGCGCACCTGGAGCACAAGGGCGGCAGCGTGCTCGACCAGACTGGACTCGCGCAGAAGGGCGGTGCGGTCACCACGCACGTGCGCATCGCACGCGCACCGGCGCAGATCAATGCCGTACGTATCGCCGCCGGCGAAGCAGACCTCGTGCTGGGTTGCGACATGGTGGTGGTCAACGATTACTGGGCGCTGTCGAAGATCCGTGCGGGGCGTAGCCACGTCGTGCTCAACAGCCATGAAGCCATGCCAGGCACATTCACGCGCAACACCGATCTGCAGTTTCCGGCGCGCGACATCATCGCGGCTGTGCGTACCGCATTGGCCGGCGGCGAACCTTTGGTGGTGGATGCCTCGGAGTTGTCGCTGGCGCTGATGGGCGATGCCATAGCCACCAACCTGTTCATGCTCGGCTATGCCTGGCAGCAAGGGCTGGTGCCAATTTCCTTCGCTGCCTTGATGCGTGCAATCGAACTCAATGCCGCGGCGGTAGCGATGAATCGCCAGGCCTTTGCCTGGGGACGGATGGCCGCGCACGACCCGTCCGCCGTGCAATCGGCAGCGAACATTGCCCCGGCGCCGGTCGGTCCGGCGCTCGCGCGCCTGCCTTCAGCCACGGCGGCCGCGTTCGTTGGCAAAGGCAAGTTGAGCCAGACGCTCGAGGAAAAGATCGCGTTGCGCGAACGTTTCCTTGTCGAGTACCAGAATGTGGCGTACGCCGGCCAGTATCGCGACTTCGTGGCACACGTTCGCTTTGCCGAGGAACAGCGCACGCCGGGCCTCAGCGGGTTGACCGAAGCGGTCGCGCGCTACCTGTTCAAGCTGATGGCCTACAAGGACGAGTACGAGGTAGCGCGCCTGTACACCACCGGCGATTTCGAACGACGCATCCGCGAAACCTTCGAAGGCCGCTATCGTTTGCACCTCAACCTGGCGCCGCCGATGTTCAGCCGCCGGGACGCCAATGGGCAATTGCTCAAGCGCGCGTATGGTCCGTGGATCTTTACCGCGATGCGCGTGCTCAAACGGATGAAATTCCTGCGCGGCGGGCGACTCGATCTATTTGGTTACAGCGCCGAGCGGCGCATGGAGCGCGACCTGATTGATCAGTACCGCGCGACTATCGATGAACTGCTCGAAGGTCTGGCGCTGGGCAACCACGCGCTGGCCGTGGAAATTGCGCGTGTTCCGGAACACATCCGTGGCTATGGCCATGTCAAGGACGAACACCTGCGAGTGGCTGCCGCGCGCCAGGCATCCCTGCTTGCGCAGTGGCGGCAGCCGGCGGGCGAGTCCGAGGCCGCTTGAGCGCAGCCCGGGGTTGGTGCGGGCGCTGCGCTGCGGCTGCCGTCAGCGCGCGCTGGCCTGCTTGCCGATTGCCCGGTCTTCGCCCGGCGCGGCCGGATGTCGCCGCAACGCGCTGAGCATCAACACCACGATCATCACGTTCATGATCAACGCCGCCAATGCCACCGTCCGGAAGCGGTGGATGACTTCGTAAATTTCCACAGGGATGTAGATGCCCCCGGCAATGGCCGCAAACCATTCTGCCCAACGGCGCTGGTACCACAGGCCGTACGCTTCGACGAAACGGATCACGCCGTACAGCGCCGCCGCCGCGGCCAGCAGCAACAGGCGGGCATCGGAAAGATTCGTGGCAGCATCTATGAAGATGTGCGGGTAATGATTGGCCGGGTCCAGGTGGCAAAGCGTCACCAGGCGTTCGGCAACGGACTCGGCGTCGCGATGGACCAGCGACAACACCCCGAACCCCGCCAGCACCACCAGCGCGCCCTTGGCCGCTTCGAAGGCAGCGACTGCGCGCAAGCTGCTCGCCATGTTCATCAGCTGCCCTCCTGCGCGGCATCAAGCGCGCTCCAATGGTGGTCATGACGCTCGAAGTGCTGGCTGTGGATGCGCTGGAACTCGCCCGCCGATGGCACCCAGGCGTGTCGCTCGACGCAAATCCGTGCTGATTCCACGCGCAGCACGTTGAATGAATTGGTCTCGCCGCGGCCCCGTGTCGAGATCGCGGTGCCGGCTTGCACCACCAGCGCGGCAAAACCCTTGATCGGATGATGGTCGGCGGTATTGGCCGCGTGCGTTGCGTGCAGGTGGCCGGAGAGCAGCACGTCAACGCCCAGCGCGGCCAGTTCGCGCATCGCCATATGCGCACGACCCAGCAGGTTTTCTTCATGCACCCCTTCGGCCAGGTCGAAGGGATGATGGGTTACCACGATCTTCACCACGTCCACCGGCAGCGGTCCGAAGCGCTCGCGGATGCGATGCACCTGCTCGGCGTTGATGCGTCCATTCTTGAAGGTCAGCGAACGCGCTGTGTTGACGCCGATCACCGCGATTTCCTCGTCGAAGAAGACCGGCTCGGTATCCAGGCTGATGTGCTGGGTGTAATTGCGCAGCGGGTGCACGAAGCGGTTGTACACGTTGTACAGCGGGATGTCGTGGTTGCCCGGCACCACCACCTGTGGGGCCGGCAAGCTGTCCAGGAAACGCTGCGCCTGCACGAACTGCTCCGGTTTCGCGCGTTGCGTGAGGTCTCCGGAAACCACCACCAGGTCTGGTGCCGCGCGGGCAATGGCCGCGGTGATCGGCGCGAGCAGTTGCTCATCGACACGGCCGAAATGCAGGTCCGACAGGTGCACGATCGTGCGCATGCTTCACACCGCCCCCGCTGCGGATGCGTCGGCCGGCACGGCGACGCGCAGCGATTGCGGACGGCATCGGTACTGCAGGGGCGTGCTCATCATCGTCACCTCGCCGTCGGTGGCAACGCGCATCTGCGCGTGCCGGGTTTCGATCCGCACCTCTCCAGTGGCCAGTGTTTCCAGATCCTGCGACTGCGCAAGCCGGCCGAGCAGCGCATCCCAGGCCATGCGCAGCAAGCCCAGGCGGCCCTGGTGGCGGCTGACCACCACGCCCAGACAGCCCTGGTCGAGTCGCTCGCGCTTGCCGATACCCAAACCGTCCATGCCATAGCAGCCATTGCCGACAAACACGAACGGCGTCTTGCGCTGGACTTCGGTACCTTCGGCGCACAAGCGCAAGGCCATGAACGGAAATCGACGCAAAGC
>JAYSXN010000117.1:0-2020 GCA_043717405.1 Gammaproteobacteria bacterium | reverse complement strand
CATGGTGCGGGCATGGATGCAGATCAGTGGTACAGGACCGGACGCCGTTCCGGGTTGTAGAAGTTGACTACTTCCACGCCCTGATACGCAGCGCGATTACCCGGCAGCGGCAGCGCTGCCAATTGTCGCGCCGCGGCCTGCATGGTTTGATCGGAGCCATCGACCATCACCTGGATGGCCGGGCGATCGCGTCGTTCAAGCCGCTGCTCCAAATCCGCAGGCAGCACCACGCCGACATTAATGCGGCCGGTGCGGATCAGGTCCTGCAATTCGCTGGGCGCGCGCGCGGGTGCACGCAATTGCAACAGGCCGGTGGCTTCGAGCGTGGCGACGATTTCGCGTGAGCGCGCGGTCTGCGCCTGGTCGACGATGGCCGCGTACGCAACAGCCACACGCGGCCCGGCAAGGCATCGCACAACTGTCTCGGCGTGCCATCGGCGACCAGGCTCGCCGCTATTCCGGATCGACCGCGCTGGTGGGTTCATCGAGCAACAACAATTCCGGCGCATGCATGATCGAGCCGGCGAGGGCGAGACGTTGCTTCTGGCCGCCGGACAAGGAGCCCGCGAGTTGCTTCAAGCGGTCACCAAATTCGAAGCGCTCGACCATCTCGGCAATGCGCGGCTTGGCGCGCGCGCGCGGCAGATCGTGGATCGCCGCCAGGAACTGCAGGTTTTCCAGCACCGTCAAATCGTCATACAGGCTGAACTTTTGCGTCATGTAGCCGATGCGCTGCTTGAGCGCTTCGGCCTGTGCCGGGATGCGCAACCCCAATACTTCCACCTCACCCTCGGTCGGCGTCAGCAGTCCGCAGAGCATGCGCAAGGTCGTGGATTTGCCCGAGCCGTTCGGACCCAGGAAGCCGTACACCTGCGCGCGTGGCACCGACAGGTCGACGTGATCCACCGCCACCAGGTCACCGAAGCGCTTGGTGAGGCCGTGCGCGCGGATCGCCAGTTCGGCCGGTTCCGCGGCAGCTGCAGCCTGGTTTTGCACGGCCATCTGCGCGTTGCTCAACGGACCAGTCGTGCTTGCACCGGCACGCCGGCCGGCAAGCTCGCCGCTTGCGCATCGGTTAGCACCAGCTCGGCGCGGTAGACCAGGCGGCTGGCATCGTCGCCGGTCAACGCGTAGTAGGGCGTGAATGCCGGCTCGCGCGCGACGCTGCGCAGCCGCGCCGACCACTCCCGCGCGCTGCCTTGCACATGCAGGGTGAAGCGTTGTCCTTCGCGCATTCCGACGCGCGCATCGGCGGGAATGAACACGCGCGCATACGGCGACGCACCAACCAGCAGGGTGACCACGCTGGCGCCCGCGGGCGGCTGGTCGCCCGGCTTGAGCGGCAAGGCATCGACGCGCCCGGCGCGCGGTGCGCGTACCTGCAGGCATCAGCGCCAAGCGGGCCGGAGGTGCCACAGACTCAATGCGCATGGTCATTGCGATGTTGGATCAAGTTTCATGATTTTGTGAGGTAGAAGGACAAGATCAAAAATTCTATTACGACGATATCGAAAAGGTCCTCGGCTTTGGATCAGCCACCAGACTCATCTGCTACCTACCGAGAGTTTTTGGATACTTGGCCGAGATTCTAGGCTAAACGTTCGACCCTGGAGATTCGCCCATCTTGGCGCTTTCACCATTGTCCAGGCGCAGTCACAGGATGAAGCTGCGCAGCTGTTCGTGGGTCATCCCCACTTCTCCTTTTTTCCAGGCGAAGGCGTCGAGGTGATGGAAGTTATGCCGATTCCCGAGGCCAGCTGATGGCAACCGCACTTGCGCTTGAGGATGTACGCGTTCCAACCCGGATCAAGTTGTCCGCTATCTGGACGTCAGTGATGTTCTGTTACATCTACGCCGACTATTTCGAGCTCTATGTGCCAGGCAAGCTGCAGGAATGCTCGATGGGCAAATCGCGGCTGGGTGTGCCTAGCTGCGCCTGCAGTTCCGCGAGCGTGGTCTTGCAGGGCACGACCGACCGGACGGCAGCCGCTCCGTCGAGCACCGGCCGCGTGTCCTTCTT
>JAYSXN010000116.1:0-6095 GCA_043717405.1 Gammaproteobacteria bacterium | reverse complement strand
CGACGGCCCGGACATCGAACTCGACACCTTCCTCGGTTACAGCAAAGACGTCAGCGACGACTGGAACCTGGATTTCTCCGTGCTGCACTACGCCTACTTCGGCGAGCGCTCGGGCTACGGCAGCATTGATTACAACGAATACTTCGTCAAGACGACGTACAACAAGATGCTCACCTTCACGCTTGGCTACGCCAACGACTATGCCAACGCGAATTTTTCCAGCGTGTATTTCAACATTGGCGGAACCTGGGACGTAGGCAATGATTTCAGCCTCAACGCCGGCGTAGGCCATTCGAAATTCTCCGACGGCAATGGCAGCTACAGCGACTGGAACCTTGGCGTCAGCCGTCAGTTCGGACCGGTGAATGCGGCGCTCAACTACTACGACACCAACCTGTCGCAGAAGACCTCGGACACCATCGTGCTCACCCTGGCGCTCGGAAGCTGAACCCGCCACCCGGGTAAACCGGGCGTGGTTAAAAAAAGGGCGCCCCAGGGCGCCCTTTTTCATGCATGAATGCCGGCACACTCAGCCCCAGCTGCACACGACCTTGCCGCAATTGCCCGCAGCCATCAGGTCGAAGCCCTTCTGGAAATCATCGATGTGCACCTGGTGCGTGAGCACCTTCTGCAATGGGAATCCGCTCAGCACCATCTGCGTCATCTTGTACCAGGTCTCGTACATGCGCCGGCCGTAGATGCCCTGCAAGGTGAGGCCCTTGAAGATCACCTTGTCCCAATCGATACCGGCGCCGCGCGGCAATATGCCCAGCAAGGCGATCTTGCCACCATGGTACATGCAATCGAGCATGTCGTTGAAGGCAACCTGGTTGCCGCTCATCTCCAGGCCCACGTCGAAACCCTCGATGTGCAGGTCCTTCACCACGTCGCGCAAGCTCTGCTTGGACACGTTGACCACACGCGTCGCACCCATGTCGGCGGCCAGCTTCAGGCGGTAATCGTTGACGTCGGTGACCACTACATTGCGCGCGCCCACGTGCTTGCAGATTCCGGCGGCGATGATGCCGATGGGGCCGGCGCCGGTGATCAGCACGTCCTCGCCGATGAGGTCGAATTCAAGCGCGCAATGCGCGGCATTGCCATAGGGGTCGAAAAACGCGGCGAGCTCGGACGGAATCTGGTCCGGGATGGGCCACAGGTTCGACGCGGGCATGGCGATGTATTCGGCGAACGCGCCGGCCCGGTTGACGCCGATGCCGACGGTGTTCGGACACAGGTGTTGCCTGCCGGCGCGACAATTCCGGCAGTGGCCACAGACGATGTGCCCTTCGGCAGACACGCGGTCGCCAAGACTGTAGCCGGTAACGCCGGCGCCAAGTTCAGTGATCCGCCCGACGAATTCATGTCCGATGACGAGCCCTGGCTTGACCGTGCGCTGGCTCCACTCGTCCCAGTTGTAGATGTGCAGGTCGGTGCCGCAGATGGCGGTTTTTTCAAGCTTGATCAGCACCTCGTTGGGCCCGGGCGCCGGCACCGGCACCTGTTCCATCCAGATGCCTTTTTCGGGCAGTCGCTTGACCAGCGCTTTCATCATTGCAGCCATCGTCGTGTTCCAGGCGCGGGCCAGTTGGCCGGATGAATCATTATAGTCCGCCGGCCGTGGACTGATCGAAACGCCAGGCACGATTCCTTCAGGTGCGCCTCAGTCCGCAGAACCGGTGTCTACAGGCTCGGACCGCAATGGATCGCAATGACCTGGGCGCTGTCGTCGAAGGTAAAGACGAGTTCGGGAACGCCGCTGCCCCGGCCCGCGGATTTATCACCAGTGAAAAAATACGACCACCTAGCTTGTCCTTGCGCATCATCCGTGGCCACGGTTGCGTCGGGCGTACCGAGCGAATCGAGGATCCTTTGACGGCCAGAGCCGATCAGCGCGCTGGTGTCGCGCGGGCAGATGAAGGTCGTGCGGCTGGACGATGGCAACGCGTGGGCGTAGCGAAGTTCGACGGCTATGGAGCCCAGCAGGGTCGCGCAGTTGTCGATCTGCTCGGAGGCAAAGGCCATGGGCACGGCCAGAACGAAGGCAACAGCCAGCGCTGTGCGCCGCGCGCGCGCGACGCGACGCAGGCCATGAGGTTCGCGCCGACTCATGGGCCGCGCGCCGCCGCTTCCATCATCCGCTCCGCCTGGCTGTGCCCGAGGTAGCGATGTATGCCTACACGTGCCAGGTACAGCAAAGGAATCAAGGCCACGGCGGCGCCCATCTTGTAGATGTAGTTGAGCGTGCCGACCGCGAAGAACAAGCCCATCGACCAGTGCTGGGGTCCGATTACGAAGGCGATGTAAAGCACCACGAAGCTGTCGATCAGTTGCGAAATCGCGGTAGATCCCGTCGCGCGCAACCAGACCTGGCGCGGCCCGGTCCGCCGACGGATCTTGTGAAAGACGCTGACGTCGATGAGCTGGCCGAGCAGGAAGGCGACGACCGAACCACCGATGGTCCACAAGCCCTGGCCAAAGATCACCGCAAACGCCGCCTGCTGGTCCGCGACCCCTTGCGAGCGGGCCGCCCCAATCCACCAGTTCGCCGGAGCCAGATGGATGGCAGCGAACGCGAACGCGAAGCCATACAGGATCAATCCCACCGCAAGCCAGCTGATGAAACGCACGCCGCGCTGGCCGTAATACTCATTGACGGTGTCGGTCATTATGAAAACGATCGGCCACAGCAGCGTGCCCGCGGTGAAATTCAGCGAGCCGCTCTGGCCGAACAGATTCCACTCCCACGGTTTGAGGCCGAGCGTGTCCTCGAGCGCAAAGATTTTCACGCCGATGAATTCGGCCAGCACCGCATTGACCACGAAAAACGCCGCGAGCACGATGAAGAGCTTCTGCGCGCGAATGTCCCCGATCATGTCGCGACCGGCCGGTGGAAGGGAATGAGCTCCGGGCTCACCGCGCCGCCGGAGATGATGAAGGTCATGGCCTGGTCCACCGTCCAGTCGGTGGGTGTCAGTTGCTCCACGGGCACGACTTCAAGATAGCCAGAGGTTGGATTGGGAGTAGTCGGGACATAAACGGCTGCAAGCTCCGCGCCGGTGTGCTGATCGCGCATCAGCCGAGTCACGAATCCGACCGACTTCATGCCCTTGTGCGGGAATTCGATCAGCACCACGCGCTGCGTGCCGTCCGGCTTGGTCTGCAGCAAGTCGACGAGCTGGCGAGCGCTGCCATAAATGGTCTTGGCCAACGGAATGCGCGCGATGACCGCTTCAAACCATGAAAGGAGCGTCTGCCCGACGACGCGGCGGGCGAGTGCGCCAACGGCAACGATGAACACCACGGTCACCAGCAAGGCGATAGCGGTTTGCACCCAGTCACCCGCCAGCCAGCCGAGCATTCGTGGATCGCGCAATGCCAGCTCGCTTACCAGCGGACCGATTGCGGGCTTGCTGATTCCCGACAGCAGGCCGAACACGAATTTGAAAACGATCCACACCAGCCAGATCGGCAGCAGTGTCAACAGTCCGGTGAGGAAGAATTTCTGCAGCTTGCCCATCATCTGCAGGTCAGTGCGATGGGACGTCGCGCACGAGGCGGAAGCCGACGTCGTCGAAGCCGGTGACCGGGTCGAAGCCACTGCTGCGGACAGGATCGGCGCGACTTGCGCCGTCGCGCCAGCCAAGGCCTGTGACGACATGCTGGCGACAGCTGCCAGCGCAATCGCTGAGCCATTCTCGGGCGTTGCCGCGCACGCCGGTCAGGCCCAGCGGACTGGACGGCCCCTGGTTGACCGCGATGGTTCCGGTCTGGCCGCAATCGATGCGCCCATCCTGGCAGGCGTTACCGGAGCCGCGGTAGCTGGCGACCTGCCGCCACTCCGTGGCATTGGGCAGCCGGAACGAATCGCCGGTGCGCAGGCTAAGCCATTGCGCGTAGGCCTGCGCGTCGGCATAACTCACGCACACCGCCGGGTGGTCGCCGGTCTGCGGGAATCCAGGACTGACCCAAGTGCGCTTCTTGAAGCTGATCGGCGCCAAACGATTGCGGCAGTGCGCGACCGGCCGACCGGTGCTGGTTGCAAACTGCGCGTATTGGGCACGGGTCACCTCGCCACGCATGAACGCAACGCCCGGGCGCGAACCGACCCCTGGCAACGCCATGACCATAGCTGGCCCGGCGTCGCTGTGAAGTGGTTTGCCCGGCTTGGGAAGCTGCAACTGCCGTGACCACGACGGCTCCAGCAGGGCCGGTTCGACCTCGAGGTTCCTGGCCAGCGCGCGCGTGCCTTCGAGCCCCGCGACGTCTGCGTTGTGCAAGGATTTGTCCAGTCGAGTGACCAGCAGCGCGGCCATGCCCTTGCGCAGTTGCGCCCATGCCGGAGACTGCAACTGCTTGTTGGTCGAAGCGAATTTCTGAGCCCGCCGGTAGGCCTTGACCGCGGCGTCATCATGGCCGCCCTTGATCGCGGCCAGCAAGGCCGTATCCAGGCTGCCGATCAGGTCGCCTGCGACCTTTGTCACCGCATCCGGCGGCGCGCCTGCGTGCTGCGCTGCAAGCAATGAATCGACGGCCGAATCGCCTGCCGGGGTAGTCAGGCGGTTTTGCGCTATCTGGTGACTTGCCAGCCGCAACTCGCGAACGCCTGGTTGCGTCGGATCGAAGCTGAGCGGTGTCACCAGCACGCTGGCCTGCACCAGCCCGAACGGCAGGGGGCCGGAAGGTGGCGGTGCCGTCGTTGCCGCGGCCTGAGTTGCTACGGCGGGAGTGGACGCCGCCAGTGGCGCGGCGGCGGCAAGCGCAGGCGCAGCCACAGGCTTCGATTCAAGCGCCGGCACGGGCGCGGCAGTAACCGGCGTTTCAGCAGCTTCCACGGTAACAAAGCGGTCACTCGGTGCGGACGAGGGTCGAAACACCAGCCATCCAACCAGCAGCAGGGCGACCGCGCCTGCGGCCAGCCATGCGGGACGCAGGCGCGGCTTGCCGTCGAGAGCCACGCCGGGCGGAGCAGCGCTGCCCGCTTCCACCTCGGCAGCGGCGCCACGTTCGCGCAAGGCAATCTGGTTGAGCGCGCTGAGCATCTGTTGGGCGTTCCGGAAACGATTGTCCGGCGCCTTCGCCATCGAGCGATCGAGCAGGGATTGCCAGTGTTTGCGCTCCACCGGCAAGCGCGGAATGGGATCCTGCACATGCATCAGCGCCAGCCCGAGCGGGTCGGAGGATAGATAGGGCAAGCGGCCGTTAAGTAGTTCATAGGCGAGCACACCGACGCTGTACAGGTCGGCGCGACCGTCGACTGCCTCGCCGCGGGCCTGCTCGGGCGCCATGTAGCCGCCACTGCCTACGGCAAGGCCAGCGGTGGTGATGCGGCTGGTGTCATGCCTGGCCAGCGCGATGCCGAAGTCGGTAAGCAGCGGCCGGTCGGCATTGTCGAACAGGACGTTTTCTGCTTTCACGTCGCGATGCACGATGCCGCGCGTGTGCGCGTACTCCAGGGCTGAGAGCAAGGCACGCAACACCTCGACGATGCGCGCGTCGTCATTGGTGAAGTCGCGCTGTCCCAGGTGTCCGCGGGCCAGGTACGGCAGTACGTAGTAAAGCAATCCCTGCGAAGTACGCCCCACCTCGTGGATGCCGACGATGCAAGGATGCTCGAGCTTGGCGATCGTGTGCGCTTCCTGCTCGAAGCGTTGCTTGCTCTTTTCGTCGGTGAGCGCCTCGGGCGACATGACCTTGATGGCGACCTGGCGGTCCAGCGACACCTGCACGCCCAGGTACACGTAGGACATCCCGCCCTTGCCAATCCTCCGGATGACCCGATACCCCGGAATGTCCGGCATATAGCTGGTCAGCAAGGACGACAGTTCTTCGGGCGAGAGTTCTTCGGACTGCATGGGAACGCGGAGGCCAGGTGTGGTCGGCCAGCATAAGCCAGCCAAGCGCGTCGTGAACAGTTATCGTCGGCGCCGTGCCCTGAAAAAACGCGTCAAAACAGTAGGGACGCCATCTTCCGGCGATAGTTCGAGACCAAGTCCGGGTCATCGATCACCCGGAATGCATCGATCAGGCTGCGCTTGGCCAGCCCGTCGCCATAGCTTCGATCCCGGCGCAGCATCTCCAGGAATTGCTCGAGC
>JAYSXN010000115.1:0-2023 GCA_043717405.1 Gammaproteobacteria bacterium | reverse complement strand
GCAGCGCGTGGTCGATGGATTTGCGCATGGCATTGATGCGGTCTCGGGCTTCCTTGGGCAGGTTGATCTCTTCACGGAAGTAAATGGCGGTAAGGCGGTGGTGCTGGAGCACCGAACTGGTGAAGCCGCGAACGAATTCTTCAAAACGCTGCTTCGGCCCCCCATCTGCAGACACCGCCTTGACCGTGGCGGCCAAGGCTTCGGATGTTCCCATTTCGCAAATTGCGACCAGCAGCTCTACCTTGGACTTGAAGTAGCTGTAGATAAAAGGTTTGCTCGCCCCCAGCCGTTCGGCAATGGCCTCCATGGAGGTCTGCAGATAGCCACGCTCAAAGAAAAGAAGAGCCGCCTCCTGCAGAATCCTGTCGCGCTTGAAGGTCGTCAGATCACCCCACAAGCCATCTCCTGCCTCGCCTCTTGGCTGAGCCTTGACGGGGGCGGGATCACTCAGACGGCTAATACTAGTGTTGATGGTCATGAAATTTACGTGGAAGGGTTAAGGGATCGGTTGCTCCTAAGCTGAAGAGCCAGGGGAGCTGGAGTTTCAATCAGTTTATGTGGTGTGAGCCTGGAATTCCGGTAAAAGCTGTCCTCGCTGTAGTCGATTCTCGCCATCGACACATGATGAGCCGCTGGTATGAGTGGACGAAAAGAGCATTCAACTTCTCGCCCACAGCCGCAAGCCGCTGCCGATGCGCCCGGGTTGTGCGATGCGCCAAGGCTACGCGTATGGGCGCGGTGGCACGCGCGACACATTTGTTGCGGTTGAACCACTCGCTGGGCATCGCACCGTCGCAGTGACCAGGCGTCGTGCCAAAATCAATTTTGTTACCGTCATACGCCACCTGGCGCACAAGGCCTATCCCAGGACACGCCGGAATCATCTTGTCTTGGACGGTCTCAAGACCCAGTTTCACAAGACCGTTGACGATGTCCTCGAAGTAGAGCGCGCAGCCAAACTGCTCAGGCGCCTCGAGTTTCACTATGCCAAAACATGCCAACTGGCGCAACATGGCAAATTGAATCGAGGCGCTTAGCCGCCAGTGCCAGTGCCAGTGCCAGTGCCAGCGACTGGCGACTGGCGACTGGCGACTGGCGACTGGCCGATGGTGCCGCCTCAGTACCACCCGATCTGGCCGCAGCCGAGTTCGCACCGCTTTACTGAGGCTTGAGTCCGAGGGCGCGGACCAGTTCGGCGGTGGTGGCGCTCTGGGCCTGGATGGCCTTGAGGGTTTCGACGCCTTCGACCCAGCTCGGCAGGAACCCGATGCCGAGCAGTTTTTCGCGCATGGTCGCAGACGCGAATACCGCCTGCAGGTCGCCCTGGATCTTGGTCAGCACCGCGGGCGGCAGCCCACGCGGGGCCAAGACGACGTGCTGCAGCGTCACGAGCGGGGCCTTGATGCCGAGTTCCTGGAATGTCGGAACGTCCGGCAGCGTGCTCGTGCGGGTGCGGGTGTTCACGCCCAGCGCCTTCATCGTGCCGGCCTGGATGTGCGGAAGGTTTTGTGCAATGCTATCCGAGCCGTACTGGACTTCCTGGCTCAGCATCGCCCGAGTGACCTCGGCGCCGCTTTTGTACATCACCCAGGTCGTCTTGATGCCTGCCTCGCGAGCCAGCTGCTCGGTGAGAAACTGCGTCACGGTCGCCGCGCCGCCGGCGTTGAGCTGCCCAGGGCGGGCCCGCGCATACTGGACGAACTCGCCCCAGGTCTTGACCGGAAGCGATTGGTGGACCGTCACGATCAGCGGCACTTCGGTGATCTGCCCGATATACGTGAAGTCGTTCGTCGAATCAAAGGGCACCTTGGCCATCATGTGCGGCGTCAAGGTGAGGGTGGTGCTGATCGTCATCAGCAGGGTGTGGCCGTCGGGAGCCGCACGCTGTACCTCAGCCGCGGCGATGACCGTGTCCCCACCCGGTTTGTTGTCGACGATCACCGGCTGGCCCCAGCGCGTCGACAGGTCCTGCGCGAGCATGCGCGCCGCCAGGTCCGTGCCGCCCCCGGCACCGAACGGGATA
>JAYSXN010000114.1:0-2024 GCA_043717405.1 Gammaproteobacteria bacterium | reverse complement strand
TCGCGGTGGGATTTACCGACAAGTCGTTCAAGATGCGCTTCGGAACACAGCCGGTGGTGCGGCCGTGAGTAGCGACGCGCTTGCACCCGGCGCGATCGTCGCGACTGACGGTGGCGATGTGCTGTCGCTGACCATGGACCTGGTGGCGCGGCGCTCGATCACTCCCGATGACGCCGGCTGCCAGGCACTGATCGCCGCACGGCTCGAAACAGCCGGTTTCGTCATCGAGCATCTGCCGTTTGGGCCAGTGAAAAACTTGTGGGCCACGCATGGTACCGGTGCACCCGTGCTGCTATTCCTGGGCCACACGGACGTCGTGCCCAGCGGACCCGTTGATGAATGGACGAGCGATCCCTTCGCGCCAACTGTCCGCGGCGGGAAGTTGTATGGCCGAGGCGCCGCCGACATGAAGGGCAGTGTGGCGGCGTTCGTCATCGCGCTTGAGCGCTTCGTCGCGGCAAGTCCTGAACACTGCGGCACGCTGGCCTTGCTGCTGACCTCCGATGAGGAGGGCGACGCGATCGATGGCGTGCGCCGGGTTGCCGAAGCATTCCGTCGCCGTGGACAGGCCATCGACTACTGCGTAACCGGCGAGCCGAGTTCAATGGAAAAACTGGGCGACCTGTTGCGTATCGGTCGTCGTGGCACGCTGTCGGGCACCTTGACGGTGCGCGGCATCCAGGGCCATGTGGCTTATCCGGAGAAGGCGCGCAATCCGATCCATGAGGCGATGCCGGCACTGGCGGAACTGTGCGCGCGTCGCTGGGATGAGGGCTACCCGAGCGTCGGACAGCGCGAGTTTCCAGCTTCGAGTTTCCAGATCTCAAACATCAACGCTGGCACCGGCGCCAACAATGTCATACCGAGCCGCTGCGAGGTGGTGTTCAATTTCCGCTACAACCCCGGCTGGCAGGCCGCGGCGCTCGAGCGCGAGACGCAGGCGGTGCTCGACCGGCATGGCCTGGATTACGCGATCAATTGGCACCGCGGCGGCGAACCATTTCTTACCGCGCCCGGTCCGTTGCGCACGGCGATGCGCGAGTTGATGCGCGAGCATTGCGGCGTCGATCCTCTGGAGAGTACCGGCGGCGGTACCTCGGACGCGCGCTTCATCGCGCCGCTTGGCGCGCAGGTGGTCGAGATGGGTCCGGTGAATGCGAGCATCCACCGGATCGATGAACATGTTGCTATCGATGAACTGGAACGGCTGCCGGCGCTGTATGCGGCGGTCGCGACGCGCTTGCTTGTTGGCTGAGATCGACAGGCGCGCGTAACTCGCGGCGGCGTTCCGATGCCGCCATCACTCACGGATGCAGCGTCATCGCTCCGATGCCGCCATCACTCACGGATGCAGCGTCAACACCGCCGTTGCCGCACCCGGCAAAAACGGCGTGGGCCGTCCGTGCACCCAGTCTTCATGGCCGGCGCCCCAATACGGCGACAAGGGATTGCCGCTTTGTCCGCCCGGCATATGCACCAATCCATCGGCTTCATGCCCGGGCGAAACCACCATGCGTTCGGACGCGCCAAACGAAGGCCCGACCACGCGCGGCATGTTGGCGTCGCCGTCGAGTTCATCGGCGGGCATGCATAGCCAGCGCCGCGCCAACGCCGGCAAGGCTGCGGCTAGCGGGTGGCAGATGGATGCCGTGTTTCGTTCGCCCCAGCGCCGCTGCGAGAGCGCCATGCCGTTGTCGGCGGCCTGCACTTCGCGCGCGGCGTCGAGCAGCAAGGCGTCCCAGCTTGGTGTTCCGCGCGGCAGAAGATTCAAGGGGCGTTGCGTTACCAAAGGCCATGCAACGCCCTCTATCTGCGAAAGATCAGGCATTTCGAACTGCGCGCCAAGCCGCGCGCGCGCTGGCGCGAGCAAGCCCAGTTTGATCCGCGCAATCACTGCAAGACGCCACGCGCGCACCAGGCGGTAGCTGACCGAGTCCGTGCTGGCGCGGCCCTCCCAGTTGCGCGTCGCCGTTTCGAAAGAGCGCCAGGTTGGATCGCCGGCTGCCGCGCCTGCGCTGGCTTGC
>JAYSXN010000113.1:0-2025 GCA_043717405.1 Gammaproteobacteria bacterium | reverse complement strand
AATTGCGCTTCAGGCCGTCGGTGGTGCCAAGCGCGATGCAACGCACAACGCCGTCGCCCAGCTGCTGCTGCACTTCCAGCGTGATCTCGGTGCCGGTCACTTTCAGCGCGTTGTAGGTCTTCGGCACTTCATCGCGTGCAAATTCCACATCCACGACCGCGCCGATGATCTGCACAATCTTGCCCTGGCTCATTGTCATATCCTCTTGAAAATCGATTTGGCTGGACTGCGCGGCGGGACCGGCGATCCTGAATTGTTCGTTTGGTCAGACCGCGGCGGCGCCGCCGACGATCTCGGAAATTTCCTGGGTGATCGCTGCCTGCCGCGCCTTGTTGTAGATCAGCTGCAGGGTTTCGATCAGCTTGCTGGCATTGTCGGACGCCGATTTCATGGCGACCATGCGTGCCGCCTGCTCGGAAGCAATGTTTTCAAGCACGGCCTGGTAAACCAGCGATTCGACATAGCGCGTCATCACGTGGTCGAGCACCACTTCCGGGCTCGGCTCGTAGATGTAGTCCCAGTCAAAGCGCGTCTGCAGCGATTCCGACGGCGGCAACGGCAACAGCTGGTCCTGGCGCGGCTTCTGCACCATAGTATTGATGAAGTCGTTGTAGCAGACGAAGACGCGGTCGAGCGTGCGCGCGCTGTAACTGTCCAGCATCACCTTGACCACGCCGATCAGCTGGTCGAGACGCGGTTTTTCACCCAGGTGCGTGACCGAGCCGATCATGCCGACGTTGAGGCGGCGGAAAAATGTCGCCGCCTTCTGACCGATGCAGACCACATCGATCTCCACGCCCTTGCCCTGCCATTCGCGCATGTCCACCAGGATGCGGCGGAACATCTGCGAGTTCAGACCACCGGCGAGACCACGATCGCTCGACACGATGATGTAGCCGACGCGCTTGATCTGCCCGTGGTCAGTCATGAACGGGTGTTTGTATTCGGAATTGGCCTTGGCGATATGGCCGACCAGTTGGGTCATCAGGCGCGCATACGGGCGTGAGCCCTTCATGCGTTCCTGGGCCTTGCGGATCTTCGAGGCCGAGACCATTTCAAGCGCGCGCGTCACCTTGCGGGTGTTCTGCACGGACTTGATCTTGGTTTTTATTTCCCTGCCGCCTGCCATCTTTATTCCTTCTCAGCCGGGGCGTCGCCCCATGCATTGCTTACCAGGTGCCGGTGGTCTTGAACTCGGAAACCAGCTGCTTGAACTGCGCTTCGATTTCCTTGTCCCAGGCGCCGGTGGCGACGATCTTGGACTGCAGCTCGCCATAGCTGTTGGCCATGTGCGCGTGCAGGCCTTCTTCGAAGGCAAGGATCTTGTTCATCGGGATGTCGTCGACGTAGCCTTCGTTGGCCGCGTAGATCGAAAGCGCCATCTGCGCGATCGACATCGGCGCGTACTGCTTCTGCTTCATCAGCTCGGTGACGCGCTGGCCGCGCTCGAGTTGCTTGCGGGTGGCTTCGTCGAGGTCGGAAGCGAACTGCGCGAATGCCGCGAGTTCACGATATTGCGCCAGCGCGATACGGATACCGCCCGACAGCTTTTTCATGATCGTGGTCTGGGCGGCGCCACCGACGCGCGACACCGAGATACCTGCATTCACGGCCGGGCGGATGCCGGCGTTGAACAGATCGGTTTCCAGGAAGATCTGGCCGTCGGTGATCGAGATCACGTTGGTTGGCACAAAGGCGGAGACGTCGCCGGCCTGCGTTTCGATGATCGGCAGCGCGGTAAGCGAACCGGTCTTGCCCTTGACGGCGCCATTGGTGAACTTCTCGACGTACTCTTCGTTGACGCGCGCAGCGCGCTCGAGCAGGCGGGAGTGGAGATAGAAGACGTCGCCCGGATACGCTTCGCGGCCCGGTGGACGGCGCAGCAGGAGCGAAATCTGGCGGTAGGCCACGGCCTGCTTGGACAAATCGTCGTAGATGATCAGCGCGTCTTCGCCGCGGTCGCGGAAGTACTCGCCCATGGTGCAGCCGGAGTAGGCGCTGATGTACTGCATCGCAGCCGACTCC
>JAYSXN010000112.1:0-2029 GCA_043717405.1 Gammaproteobacteria bacterium | reverse complement strand
GATGTCGGCGCTGCCCGGCTGCTGGCCGACAAGGATCACGAGATCGACGATGCCGAACTCACCACGCATGTGATGGCGGTAGCAGCAAGGCATTTCGCGGACAAGGAGGAGCAGGTTTCCCCCGAGATCATGCGCCAGCTTGAAAAGCACTTGATGCTCAACGTGCTCGACCAGAGCTGGAAGGATCACCTGGCGCGCATGGACTACCTGCGCCAGGGCATCCACCTGCGCGGTTACGCGCAGAAGCAGCCGAAGCAGGAATACAAGCGCGAGTCCTTCGAGCTGTTCACCGAGCTGCTGGAGAAGGTCAAGCGCGAGGTGACCATGTTGCTGGCGCGCGTTCGTATCCGCAGCGAAGACGAAATCGAGCAGATGGAACAGGCCGACCGGCTGCGCATGGAAGCCCAGGCCAATCGCATGCAGTTCCAGCACGCGGACTCCGGCGGCTTCGGTGCGGACGAGGAGGCGGCCGAAGTACAGGCGGCGCAGGGTGCGTTGGCTCCGATCCGCGTCGGCGAAAAGATCGGTCGCAACGAGCCGTGCCCGTGCGGATCCGGCAAGAAATACAAGCAATGCCATGGACAGCTGGTCTAACGAGCCGTCGGGCTAAGGCGTGGAATCCCGAGCGCCGGTACAGGTTGTCGCCGGGGTTCTGACCGACGCCCGTGGCAGGATCCTGCTGGCACGACGCACTGCCGGACGCGACCTGGCCGGCGCGTGGGAATTTCCTGGTGGCAAGGTGGAGGCGGGGGAAACCCCGTTCCAGGCGCTTGATCGCGAACTGCATGAAGAGCTCGGCGTGCGAATCCATGCCGCATCGCCGCTGATCAGGGTTGCGCACGCGTACTGCGACAAGCGCATCGTGCTTGATGTGTATACCGTCGGCCGCTTCAGCGGCAAACCGCACGGTCGCGAAAAACAGGCGCTTGCGTGGTCGCCTTCCGACAAGCTGCACACCTATCCGATGCCATCGGCGGATCGTCCGGTGGTGGCTGCGCTAACGCAGCCGGATCGTTATCTGATCACTCCGGCTGGTTTCAATTCGACGGAAGAATTCATGCAGCAACTGGAGCATGCCCTGCTTGATGGGGTGCGTCGGGTGCAGCTACGTGTGAAGACGATTGCCGGCGCGGACTTGCTGGCTCTGGCGACCGATGTGAAACGGCTTTGCTTGCAGTCGTCGGCGGAACTGCTGGTCAACGGTGATGTCGAGTTGGCGCAGCGGCTGCAATGCGGCGTGCACCTGACTTCCGCGCAATTGATGGCGTTGAGTGATCGCCCACTCCCGATGGACTTGCCGGTGGCCGCTTCCTGTCACGATGAAGTTGAATTGCGCCGCGCTGAAACATTGGACCTCGACTTCTGCGTACTAGGGCCGGTGCGAGCTACTCCTTCGCACCCCAATGACCATGCAATGGGGTGGAACGGCTTCGAAAAACTGCGTGAATGCGTTGGACTGCCTATCTATGCGTTGGGTGGGATGAGGCCCGGGGATCATGAGGTCGCGAGGCGACGGGGCGCGCAGGGGATTGCCGGGATCAGGGGCTTGTGGGGCGGGGCGGAGGTTGGCTCTGGCTGACCGCCAGCCATCGAAGGAAAATTGCGTGCAATCTCTCGGCAACGTAACTCAAGCAATCAGACGGCCCGTCGTTCACCACCACGTCCGTGGCAATCGACAAGCGCAGTTGCCTGCTCCCTTGCGCGGCGAGCATCTGGTCCGCCATAGCTGCACCCATCAAATCGCGGCCCATCAGTCTTTGCCGCTGCAGCGCCACTGGTGCGTCAACTACCACGACGCGTTGCAACCAAGGG
Source organism: Gammaproteobacteria bacterium (assembly GCA_043717405.1). GTDB lineage: Bacteria > Pseudomonadota > Gammaproteobacteria > Xanthomonadales > Xanthomonadaceae > Arenimonas. The sequence continues at coordinate 217 of JAYSXN010000112.1, read as the reverse complement.
TAAGACGACGCTCCGGCTTCGGCCAGCAAAGGAATAGCGGCGATGGCGTAGGGACCGGCCGCAGCTTCACACTGCTGCTGCAACAAGACGCGAATGCGTGGGTGGGTGATTGCCTCAAGCTCGTGGCGCGCGCCGGCATCATTGAAAACCAGTGTTCGTAACGCACCTCGATCCAGGCTTCCATCCGCCGACAGATAGCGTTGGCCGAAGCGCCGCG
>JAYSXN010000111.1:0-6173 GCA_043717405.1 Gammaproteobacteria bacterium | reverse complement strand
GCTGCTGGCCGACCTGTTGCATGAACTGGAAACCTTGTACGACGCCGACCCGGAACAGTGCGAAACGACGCTGATCATCCATCCGTTCGTGCTCGGTGATTTCCTCCACTACAACCAGTTCCTGGATTGCGCTGATGCCGCGGTCTCGGAGATGGACCTGGACGGTGAGATCCAGGTGGCCAGTTTCCACCCCGATTACCAGTTTGCCGGCAGCAACCCCGACGATATCGAAAACTTCAGCAACCGCTCGCCGTACCCGACGTTGCACCTGCTGCGTGAAAGCAGCGTGGCGCGCGCGGTCGCGGCCTTTCCGGACGCGTCAAAAATATACGAGCGCAATGTCGATACGTTGCGCAGCCTGGGTTTAGCCGGGTGGAAGCAGCTTTGGACTGGTGGTTGAGTGCGCACGGCTTCAGAAGAACTCGGCGGGCAGGCTCATCACCGAAGCGGCGCCGGCACGCGCGGCCTGTAGCTGCCACCGCGTTTCCGGCAGCAACCGACTGAAGTAGAAGCGAGCCGTTGCGAGCTTGGCAGTGTAGAAGCCATCGCCGGGCGGCGCGTCCATCGCGACACCCGCCATGCGCGCCCACATCCAGGCGTAGGCCAGGTGACCGACCACGCGCAGGTACGGCACCGAGGCCGCGCCCACTTCGTCGGGATTGTCCTGCGCCTGCGCGCCGAGCTGTGCGGTCAGCGTAGCCAGTTCGCCTGCCAGCGCGAGCAGCGGCGCGGTGAACTCCTGCATGCGCGCGTCGTTGTGCAAGGCATCGATGAAGGTCTGGATCTCCTGTAGGAACAAGCGCAGGCGCGCACCTTGGTCGTGCAGCACCTTGCGTCCGAGCAAGTCCAGCGCCTGGATGCCGTTGGTGCCCTCGTAGAGCATGTTGATGCGCGCATCACGCACGTATTGCTCCATGCCGGTTTCGCGAATGTAGCCGTGGCCGCCGAAAACCTGCAGCGCCAGGTTGGTGGTCTCGAAGGCATTGTCGGTGATGAATGCCTTGATTACCGGCGTCAGGAATGAAATGAGCTCGGCGGCGTGATCGCGCACGGCGGCGTCGGCATGCGCCTGCTCGCGGTCGGTGAGCACCGCGATCCAGGTTGCCAAGGCGCGACCGCCCTCGGTGTAGGCCTTGCAGGTCAGCAGCATGCGCCGCACGTCAGCGTGCTCGATGATCGCATCGGCCGCTGAGCCGGGCTGTTTGACACCGGTCGCGGAACGGCCCTGGATGCGTTCGCGCGCGTAGCCCACGGCGTTCTGTAGCGCGACTTCGGCAAGGCCCAGCGATTGCATGCCCACACCCAGGCGCGCCGAGTTCATCATCACGAACATCGCCGCCAGGCCCTTGTGCGGCTCGCCGATCAGCCAGCCACGCGCGCCGTTGAGATTGATTACGCAAGTGGCATTGCCGCGGATGCCCATCTTGTGTTCGATGGAGGCGGCACGCACGCCGTTGCGTTCGCCGACCGCGCCATTGGCGTCCGGGATGAATTTGGGCACCAGGAACAATGAAATCCCGCGCGTACCGGCCGGCGCATCGGGCAGGCGCGCAAGCACCAGGTGCAGGATGTTTTCGCAGACGTCGTGTTCGCCCGAGGAGATGAAGATCTTGGTGCCGGTCAGGGCAAAGCTGCCATCGCCGTTCGGCTCGGCGCGAGTCTTCATCATGCCAAGGTCCGTCCCGCACTGCGCCTCGGTCAGGCACATGGTGCCGCTCCACTGCCCCGAGACCAGCTTGGGCAGGTAGGTGCTCTTTTGCTCGGCGGTTCCGAACACCATCAGGCATTCGTACGCGCTGTGCGAGAGTCCCGAATACATCAGCCAGGCCTGGTTGGCGGAGTTGAACATTTCGTAGATGCGGTTGTTGATCAGCACCGGCAGGCCCTGGCCACCGAACTCCGGATCGCAGGACAGCGAAGGCCATCCGGATTCCGCGTATTGGCGATAGGCCTGCTTGAATCCTGTCGGCGTGGTCACCGATCCGTCGGCGTGGAACGTGCAACCCTCGGCATCGCCACTGGCATTGATCGGGAAAGCCACCTGGCTCGCGAAGCGCGCGCCTTCGTCCAGGATGGCGTCGATGGTTTCACGATCCACCGTGGCGTGTCGCGGCATGGCTGCCAGTTCGCGTTCAACGTCCAGCAGTTCGTAGAGGACGAAACGCATGTCGCGCAGCGGTGCGGTGTAACGCGGCATCGGAGCTCCTTGGTGGCCGTGCACCATACGTAAGCGTATGTTGCGATATTATGCAACGCGGCGCCCGCTTACGCCACCTGCCCCGCGGCATGCCCGGATGCCCAGGCCCACTGGAAGTTGTAACCGCCCAGGTGACCGGTGACATCGACCACTTCGCCGACGAAATACAGGCCAGGAGCAAGCGTTGATTGCATCGAGGACGAGGACAGCTGCGTCGTGTCGACGCCGCCGAGCGTGACTTCCGCCGTGCGATAGCCTTCGGTGCCGCTGGCGATGATCGGCCAGTCGTGCAATTGCGCGGCCAGTGCGCGCAACTGCGCGATCTCGATCTGACGCAAGATGCGGTTTTCGAAAAAGACCTCGCACAGCCGGTGTGCCAGGCGCTTGGGCAGCATTTCGGCAAGAATGGTTTTCAGTTCGGCCGCCGGGCGCGCCTGCTGTTGCGTTGCCAGGAAAGCAGCGGCATCGACGCCAGGCAACAGGTCCAGGCGCAGGTCGCCGCCCGGCTGCCAGTACGAGGAGATCTGCAGGATCGCCGGGCCGCTGAGCCCGCGGTGGGTTACCAGCATCGCATTCTGGAACGCCGTCTTGCCGCAGCGCGCGATCACCGGCAGCGCTAGCCCGGCAAGATCCACGTAGTGCTGCTGGTGCTTGCCGCTCAGCGTCAGCGGTACCAATCCCGCTCGAACCGGCATCATGCGATGGCCAAATTGCCGCGCGAGGTCATAGCCGAAACCGCTGGCGCCCATGCTGGGTATTGAAAGACCGCCGCTGGCCACGACCAGCGAGTCACAGTGCACCTCCCCGACACTTGTCTGCAGCGTGAAGGTGTTTGCCAGCTGTTGCACTTCTGCGATGGTGCAGGAAGTTTCGATGCGCACGCCGGCGCTGGCGCATTCGTTGAGCAACATCGCGACAATCTGTTTCGAGGACTCGTCGCAGAACAGTTGGCCGAGTTCCTTTTCATGCCAGGCAATGCCATGCCGATCCACCATTGCGATGAAATCGGTGGGCGTGTAGCGCGCCAGAGCGCTCTTGCAGAAGTGCGGATTCGCCGACAGGAAATTGGCCGGACTGGTACCGGTATTGGTGAAGTTGCAACGGCCGCCGCCTGACATCAGGATTTTCTTGCCGCAGCGGTTGGCGTGCTCGATGAGCAGTACGCCGCGTCCGCGCTGTCCTGCGGTCAAGGCACTCATCAATCCAGCCGCGCCGCCGCCGATGACGACGACGTCGTAGCGCATCAGACCTGCACGAGTTGCTTGCCGAAATTGGCGCCGGTGTACAGGCGGCGCAGCGCTTCCGGGAATTTCTCCAGGCCCTGGACGATGTCCAGCTTGCTGCCCAGCTTGCCCGCCGCAACCCACGGAGTCATCGCCGCGATGGCTTCCTCGGCGCGATGCAGGTAGTCGATGACGACGAAGCCTTCCATGCGCCCGCGTGCGGAGATCAGCGACAGGTAATTGGCCGGACCGCGGGTTTCGCCGGTGGCGTTGTACTGCGAGATGCCGCCACACAAGACGATGCGCGCGCGCAATTTCAGGCGCTTGAGCACGGCGTCGAGGATGTCGCCACCCACGTTGTCGAAATAGATGTCGATGCCGTCCGGGCAAAGCTCGCGCAAGGCGACCGAAACATTGTCGTGCTTGTAGTCGATGGTTTCATCCGCGCCGAGCTTGTCCTTGACGAAGGCGCACTTGTCGGCGCCCCCGGCAATGCCGATAACGCGCAGGCCCAGCGCCTTGCCGATCTGCACGACCGCCGAGCCGACCGCACCGGCGGCGGCGGAGACCACCAGGACTTCGCCCGCAACCGGCTTGCCGATGTCGGTCAGGCCAAAATAGGCGGTGAGTCCGGTCGCGCCAAAAATGCTCAGCGCCCAGCCGGGATGCGGCAGCCGGGACGCATCGAAGCGCTGCATGCCCTTTCCATCGGAAAGTAGTTCGCTTTGCACGCCGGTCATGCCGCTGACCCAGGTGCCGACCGGGAATCTGTCATTGCGCGATTCGATGATCTCGCCGATGCCGGCCGAACGCATGACCTCGCCCAGCGCAACCGGCGGCCAGTAGGACTTGGCTTCAGTCATCCATACGCGCATCGCCGGATCCACCGACAGGAACTTGACCGCCACGCGTATCTGGCCGTCCTGCAGCGGCTGTGCTTCGCGCTCGCGCAGCTCGAAGTCGCTGTCCTTGGGATGGCCTTCGGGGCGGGCAGCCAGGTGCAACGCGCGGACAGGACTCATGTTCGGAATTCCAGGCGGGGTAATCGGCATCATAAGGTGTCCAGCCGTGCAGCCGTACGCCACGCGCTCAAAACAGCTGGCCTTGCGCCGTGTCCTTGCGCGGCGTGATGAAAATGCCGCAATCGGGTTCCGGCAGGCGGCCAAAGCCCAGGCGCTTGCGGGCCTTGGCGAAACGCTGCGCTAGCAAGTCGGCAAACGGACCGGTACCGCGCATGCGTGTGCCAAAGCCGCTGTCGTAATCCTTGCCGCCGCGCATCTGCTGGATCAGGCTCATCACGTGCGCGGCGCGCTCGGGGTAATGCAGCTCCAGCCATTCGCGCCAGACCTGCTTGAGCTCATGCGGCAGCCGCAGCAGCACGTGGCTGGCCGAACCGGCGCCAGCCGCGCGCGTGGCCGCGAGGATATGCTCGAGTTCGTGGTCGGTGATCATGGGAATTACCGGCGCCACCAACACGCCAACGGGAATGCCGGCCTCATGCAGTGCCTTGATCGTGCTCAGGCGGGTGTGCGGCGCGGCCGCTCGCGGCTCTAGTCGCGCCGACAGCCTGTTGTCCAGCGTGGTCACCGACAAATGCACGTGCACCAGGTTCAGCGCCGCCATCGGTGCGAGGATGTCCAGGTCGCGCAGCACCAGCGCACTCTTGGTGACGATATGCACCGGATGATTGCACTCAGCCAATACCTCCAGGGCTTGTCGCGTTATCGTGTACTTGCGTTCGATCGGCTGGTAGCCGTCGGTGTTGATCCCCAGCGCGATAGGCGATGGCACGTAGCCTGGCCTGGACAGCTCCTCGCGCAACAAATGCGCGGCATTGGTCTTGGCGAACAGGCGCGTTTCAAAATCCAGGCCCGGCGACAGGTCGAGGTACGCGTGGCTCGGCCGCGCGAAGCAGTAAACGCAGCCGTGTTCGCAGCCACGATATGGGTTCACGGATTGGCTGAAGCCGATGTCTGGTGAAGTATTGCGGCTGATGATGCTGCGCGCGCGTTCTTCAGTGACCGTCGTCTGCAGGCGCGGCGCATCTTCGTTTTCGTAGACTGAACCCCAGCCGTCGTCTTCACCGGCGACGGTGGTTTTTTCAAATCGGCCCGCTGGGCGAGAGGCCGAGCCGCGGCCCTTGATGGGCGCGGCCGGCTTGCGCGGATCATCTTCCATGGGCGATTTTACCGCGCCGCCTCGCAGCGCTTGCGACGGCAGCCTGAACGCAGATCTGCATCGCCACCCGAATGCGTGCCGCCTATTCGGCCGTGGGACCCTTGCGATGCGGCTTTGGCTTCGGCTTGCCTTGTCCGAACGGCTTGTCGCCGAAATCACGCTTGGCCTTGAACGGCGGCTTGTCGCCGAAGGATTTCTTGCCGGCGAAGGACGGCCGCGCGCCCGCCGGTTTTTTGCCAGCGTTGTCGGCCGGTTCGCCATCACGGGTGATGCGCAACTGCTGGCCGGCGCACCAGACGGTCTTCAGATGCTGCATCACGTCGGCCGGCATGCCCGAGGGCAGGTCGATCAGGCTGTGGTCCTCAAAGATCTCGATGCGGCCGATGTGCTTGCTCTCAAGGCCCGCTTCATTGGCAACGGCGCCAACGATGTTGCCGGGCTTGACCCCATGGTCATAGCCGACTTCGATGCGGAATGTTTCCAGGCCGGCTTCCGGCTTGTGTTCGCTGCGTTCCTTTTTCGGGAAGGCCGGACGCTCGGGACGCGCGCTGCGCTCGCCACGCCCATGCGCATCG
>JAYSXN010000012.1:0-2578 GCA_043717405.1 Gammaproteobacteria bacterium | reverse complement strand
CCAGGCCGTCCGGCTTTTCGATCACCTTGGCGAAGTGCCCGGCGTTTGGGCCGTCGGCGAAATACTCCAGCCAGGCCGATGAATCGACCACGTTCATGTGCGAGCAGGCTCGCGTGGCACCGAGGTGTCGATTCCGCGTAGCGACCCGCGCAAGGATTTGCTGGAACGAAGCGGGATCAGCTCAATGCGGTTCTCGAAGTGCACCACCTGCAGCTTGACTCCCGGCACCAGGCCGAGCGCCTGCCGGACGGCCTGCGGGATGACCACCTGGAACTTTGGCGAAACCGTGACTGCTTGCATGCTGGACTCCCTATCGATAGCCAGATCGTATTACGATGGTCTTATCGATGTCAATTTCGCGGTGGAAATTCGATCGTCGCCGGCGGCGGCCAGCGCAGTCCCGACTCGGCCAGCCGCGCCTTGAAGTTCGGCGTTGCTTCGAGATCGAAGGGAGCGCCGCAATGGCAGCCTTGGCTGAGCACCGCCAGCAGAAAAGGGCCGGCCGGCCGCGCGTCCATCGCTGCGGCCAGCCGATTCGCTTCGGCGCGGTTGCCGGCATGGGCTGCTTCGATGCCATCCGCGACCAGCCACTGGTCAAACTTGCCCTGGTTGCGCTCGATGCTCTGCAGGCGGGCATGGATGGCGGCGGGCGACAGCCCTTGCGCGTGGCCGACGACGACCCGCGCCACGTAGTAGGTGTCGGAACGCGCCGTCGGGTCGACGGCGTCGATTTCCTTGCCGGCCGCGTCGATGCGCCCGAGCATCGCCAGAGCCACCGCTTGAGAGCTGCTGGAGGTCGCGGGCAGCTGCATCAATTTTTCGACTGTAGCCAGGATGTCCAGCGCGCGTTGCGGATGCCCGGTGGCCAGCGCAACGCTGACGCGGGTGGTGTAGTTGATGCGATTGAGCGGATCGCAGGCACTGGCGCGCGCGCCTTGGTCTTCGAACGCATCGCCGTAGCCGAAGGCGCTGGCGAACATCGGCAACCAGTTCGAGTAATTGCAGCCCGGCGCCTTGAACGCCGCGTCGATCAGCGCCGGCAGGCCACGCCAGTCGTCGCTGAGCATCTGCCGCTCGGCCAGGGTCAGCAGGCGCTGCTGCGCGTCCTTGCTCGCGGCCGCCGCCAGCTGCAGGATCTCCAGCGCGCCGCGTTGTGCCTGCAGCCGCTCGGCTTGGCCCAGCGCATCGGCCTGCAAGGTGTGCTCGTACAGGTCGGCCTTGGCGAAATGTGCCTCGAAGAAATCCGGCTCCAGCGCCGTGGCCTTGTCGAACTCGGCGTTGGCCAGGCGCAGGCCCGCGAGCAAGCCGACGCCGGGCTTGACGTGAGCGTCGTCGTACAGCTTGAGCCCCTTCTGGTAGGCGATGAAGGCGTCGACGTTCTTGACGCCGGCCTTGCGCATCTTCGCGCGCTGCTTGTCATCAAGCAGCACGTCCAGCGCGCCGGCGACTTTCTCGGCGATGTCCAGTTGCACCGCCAGCGTGTCCTGCAAGGTGCGGTCGTAGGTTTCCGACCACAGGTGGATACCGTCGGCGGTACGGATCAACTGCGCGGTGATACGCGCGCGCTCGCCTTCGCGGCGCACGCTGCCTTCAAGCACCGTATCCACGCCAAGCTTCTCGCCGACGCTGCGCAGGTCCTCGTTCTTGCCCTTGAACTGGAACGAGGAGGTCCGGCCGACCACCTGCATGCCGTCGATGCGCGCCAGCGAGTTGAGGATTTCCTCGGACAGGCCGTCGGAGAAGAATTCGTTCTCCGGGTCAGTGGACATGTTGACGAACGGCAGCACGGCGATGGACTTGAGACCGGCGGTTCTTGCCGGGCGTTTCGGCGCCGCCGCATCGGCCCTGGCTTGGTCGGCGATCGCTTGCTGCGCGGCTGAGTAGCCGCGCTCGCTATGCCAGATCGCCGCGCCGCCGATGCAGACGATGACGACGAGCAGCACGGCTTCGCCGCGCGTCGCGCGCTGCACACCGCGCTCACCGTGGTACCAGGCCAGTAGCAGGGCGACGAAGAAGCCAAGCACCGCCCCGGCCACCGCGATGCGCATCGCCGACGGCGGCCAGCCATAGGTGCTGGCAAGCAGCCCAAGCACCTGCAGCAGCACCCAGGCGCCGGCGGCATAACCGAGCAGCCACTTGGCCAGCTGACGTTCGCGCAGGCGCTTCAGCAGTTCATTCATTGCCCCGCACCCTCCCCTTTGGCAGATTGACCATTCGCGATAGCCCCCGACCCACAGACCCTCGCGGCACTCGGATCACGGGCCTTCAGTTTTTCCACCAGCGCCTGGAAACGCAGGCTGCAGCGGATCGGATCCAGCGCCGGCAACATGATCGTCCACGCCGCGGGTATGTTGCCCGGTTCCACGACCGTGCGTTCGAGATAATCCATCGCCAGGTCCGGCGCGCCGAGCAGGATCAGCGCAACAGTCGTATGGTCGGGACCGAAAACACTGCCGCTGTCCGGGTCCAGGTTGCTGCGGCTCGGGAACGCGGCCAGACGGCGCGCCAGTGCCGCGCGATCGCCGTGGCCCTGCAGCGCATCCATCACCGCATGCACCAGGGGTTCAGCGGCCGGGCC
>JAYSXN010000110.1:0-2050 GCA_043717405.1 Gammaproteobacteria bacterium | reverse complement strand
TTGCAAAGGTGGCGTGCAGCAGCGCTGGCATCTTCTGCTCGAAATAGAAGATCTCGGCCTGCCGCTGGTGCATCAGCGAGACCTCGCGTGCGCTCCGGCGCGCTGACTCGCCCCTCGCGCGCATCAGGGCAGGCCGCAGGAGGTGCAGGCCTTGCCGCGCGATCTGGCCGAGCAGCGCGGCGCAAAGCGCAAGCGGTCCGGCAGGATTCGGATGCCCCCACAGCTTCATCGACTTGGCGAAATGTTCGCGCGTGCGGGCGTATTCCGCGAGTTTCATGTACGCATCGCCCAGCAGCCGCTCCCAAAGCGCGCGCCGCCGGTCCATCGCATCGCGCTCGTGACCAGCGGGCATTGCCAGGTGCGCAGTCTCGGCCTGCTTGATCGCCCTTTCGAAAAAGCCGGCCGCTTCTCGGTTTGCTGACGCCGCCAACGCCTGCTCGCCGGCCTTCTCGAGGTACTCCATCGCCTTGGCCGAGACTTCGGCACGTTCCCAGTGGTGCGCCATCACCGGAGCGGGCACCACGGCTCCGGCAGCGACATTCGCTTCGTAGCATCGTGCCACCTGCCCGTGCAAAGCCAGGCGCTGCGCATGCAGCAGCCGCTCGTAAGCCACCTCTTGCGTGATGATGTGTTTGAAGCGGTGCGAGGCTTCCGGCATCGGGGTTTCCTCCAGCACCAGCGCCTGCGCCTGCAGCCGGCTCAGGTGCATTGGAAGCTCCGGCAGGTCGGTCTCCACCGGATGCACCGCCCTCAAAACACGGAATTGAAACGCCCGGCCCACGACGCTCGCCACCTTCAGCGTCAACTGCTCTTTCGGGCCAAACCGGTCGATGCGGCTTGCAATCACGCCTTCGACGGTGTCCGGAAACTGCATCGTCGCAAGACTTCCTGCCTCGACCGCGAGCATGCACTGCCCGCCTTCGATGCGGATGACGCCGCTGTCCCGAAGCGCGTAGGTGAGTTCCTCGCTGAAAAAGGGATGGCCTTCGGCCTTGCGCTTGATCAGCTCCGCGACCAGTACAGGCAGCGAGGGCACGCCCAGCCGCCGGCACACCAGCGTGACGGTCTCCTCGGGCGCAAGGCTTTCCAGGCGCATTCGGCGCGCGTCGGCGTCACCCAGCAGCGCCTGAGCTTCGGCCGTCGGCAGCGCCTGGATCGGCCGGGTCACCAGCACCAGCAGGAGCGGCTCCACGCGCCGTCGCATCGCGAGCGCGAGCGCCCAAGAGGAAGAATCGAACCAGTGCGCATCCTCCAAGACCAAGACAAGCGGCCCTCGCTTCGCGCGCTGGCGAAGCAGCCCGACGACCAGCTCGCGAAGCGCATCGGCGCGGGCCTGCTCGGTCATCTGCCGGACCGCCCCGCTTTCTTCCAGCCCTACAGGCATCACCATCGACAGCAGCGGCGCCCACGTGAGCCACTGCGGGTCTTCCTGCAGCTGCCCGAGGATTGCGGTGCCGATCTCTGCTGCATGGAGGCCACCCAGGCCGAGCAACTGCGTAAGCACCGAGCGCCATGGGTGGTAGGCGGTGTTCTGGTCAATGGCATCGCCAGCGCCGGCCAACACCGCAAGCCCACGCTCGCCGGCGCGCGAGACCAGCTCCTGCACCAGGCGCGACTTGCCGATGCCCGCTTCGCCTTCGACGATCACCATGGCGGATCGCCCGGCTTCTGCCAGCGCCGCCAGGTCTTCATCCAGCCGGCTACGCTCGGCCAAGCGCCCGACCAGGGTGATGCCCGCAGCACCACCGTTCATCCTTTGCCTCGAACCGGCGACGCGGTCTTCCCCGGCCGTTTCACCGAAGACCGGGCGCGCCACCGGGACCGGCTTGGACTTGCCTTTGAGCACGAGCGGGGGCGGGGTGTCGAACGTGAAAGCGTGGGACGCGGCATCCTGCGTGGGCGAGTCGACCAGTACGCCTCCCTGTGCATGGCCCATCAGCCGCGCGGCGAGGTTCACTGCGTCGCCAACAATGGTGAACACACGCCGGACCTCGCTGCCCTTGATCCCGGTAAACACGCGGCCGGTGGTGATTCCGGCCGACCCGCGAAG
>JAYSXN010000109.1:0-2057 GCA_043717405.1 Gammaproteobacteria bacterium | reverse complement strand
AAGCCGTACCGGCTGTACGAATTGCCATGGCCACAGCCCATTCGCGACGGTGGGCGGCGGTTGGCTGCGTCCTATGCCAATTTCCTGCTCATCAACGGTGCCTTGCTCATGCCCGCCTACGATGATGCCGCCGATTCGCACGCGGCCGCTGTTCTTGCCGCAGCCTGTCCTGAACGCGAGATCATCCCGGTGCCCTGCCGGTCGCTGATCTGGCAGAACGGCAGCCTGCACTGCCTTACCATGCAGCTCCCGGAAGGATTGGTGCAATGACCGGCAAGACACTGCGAGTGGCGTTGGTCCAGGAGCGCAACCAGGGCTCCCGCGAGGACAATCTGGCCAGGATCCAGACGCGAGTGGGCGAGGCCGCGGCCCAGGGCGCGCGCCTGGTCCTGTTGCAGGAATTGCACAACGGCGCCTACTTCTGCCAGCACGAGAGCGTGATCGAATTCGAACAGGCCGAATCGATTCCCGGCCCGAGCACGGATCGGCTGGGCGACATGGCCCGCAAACACGGCGTCGTTATCGTCGGCTCGCTGTTCGAGAGGCGTGCCGCTGGCCTGTACCACAACACCGCAGTGGTTCTGGAATCGGACGGCAGGCTTATCGGCAAGTATCGCAAGATGCACATTCCCGACGATCCTGGCTTCTACGAAAAATTCTATTTCACACCGGGCGACCTTGGCTTCACGCCACTGGACACCAGCGTCGGCCGACTCGGGGTGCTCGTGTGCTGGGACCAGTGGTATCCAGAAGCTGCGCGGCTGATGGCGCTCGCAGGTGCTGAGTTGCTGCTGTATCCGACGGCCATAGGCTGGGATCCCGACGACCCGCAGGACGAGCAGATGCGGCAACGCGAGGCGTGGATACTTAGCCATCGTGGCCATGCCGTTGCCAATGGGCTGCCCGTGCTCAGCTGCAACCGCGTCGGCCACGAACCGTCGCCAAGCTCAGGCAATGGCATCCGCTTCTGGGGCAATAGCCACGTGCTCGGGCCGCAAGGTGAATTCCTGGCGCACGCCGGCACCGACGATGCGCAGCTGTTGATTACCGACGTGGATCTGGCGCGAAGCGAGGACGTGCGCCGCATATGGCCGTTCCTGCGCGACCGCCGGATCGACGCCTATGGGGACCTGCTCAAGCGCTACCGCGATTGAGCCGGCACCATTCCTGCCGTAGCCGACGGCCGACCAACTGATGGAACCCAGCCCCATGTCCCCCGACGGCGCCATGCACGAACAACCGCACGTCATCGTCGAACGCGACGGCGTGCGTTTCACGCTGCTCGGCACCGCCCACGTTTCGCGCGCCAGCATAGATGCGGTGGAAGCTGCGGTGTCGAGCGGCGACTATGACGCCGTCGCCGTTGAACTCGACGTGCAGCGCCATCGCGCGTTGACTGATCCAGACGCGCTTTCGCGCCTGGATCTTTTCCAGATCATCCGCGAAGGCAAGATTGGTCTCGTCGCCGCCAACCTCGCGCTGGCCGCGTACCAGCGTCGCCTCGCCGAGCAACTCGGTGTCGAGCCTGGCGCTGAACTGCGCGCCGCCGCGGTGGGCGCTACCGAGCGCAACCTGCCGCTGTACCTGATCGATCGCGATGTCGGCACCACGCTCAAGCGCGCCTGGTCGGGCCTGGGCCTGTGGGGCCGAAGCAAGCTGATGGCCGGACTGGCGGGCAGCCTGTTCGCTGATGACGAAGTGGCCGAGGACGATATCGAGAAACTCAAGCAAGGTGACCTGCTCGAGTCGAGCTTCGGCGAATTTGCCGCGGAGACGCCACAACTTTTCGAAGCAATCATTGCCGAGCGTGATCGCTACATGGCCGCGCGGCTGCGTCAGAGCACGGCGCAATCCCCGGCACCCAAGCACGTGCTGGCCGTGGTCGGCGCGGGACATCTCAAAGGCCTCGCCGCGGCGCTGCGCGATGGTGACGCCGACCCGGTTCAAACCACCGCCGTCCTCGACGTCGTGCCGGTTCCAAGCCGCATCCCGTGGTTCACGATCGTGTTGGTGTCACTGCTGTTGGGCGCCTTCGGCTGGGGCTTCTATCACGGCGG
>JAYSXN010000108.1:0-2062 GCA_043717405.1 Gammaproteobacteria bacterium | reverse complement strand
CAGCCTGGATGGCAGAGTCCATCTTGCCTTCGGCGCGCAACATCGAGAAGCCCCGCGTGACCTCGAACATGGCGGTGGCAAAGGCCGCCGCCAGCAGTGCTAACGTCAGCTGGGTCAATTGGCTGCGGTCGGCTTCGGGGATGACGGTGTCAAACAGCATGCCGGTGAAAATCGGCGTAACCATGCCCAGGAGTCCGACCGCAACGCCCATCATTCCAACAAGCGCGTAATCGCGCAGCAGGCCACGACTGCCGAATTTCATCAGGCCAAAGAGCTTGATCTTTCCGGGCGGAAAGGAGCGGTAGAAGCTAAAGGCAAACGGGCTGAGCGTCGCCGCCAGTTCACGCGTGAGCGGGATATCGCTGCGGGTGGCCGGGTCATGCAGCATGTAGCCGCCGCGTGCGGGCAATAGCGCAATCGGATGCCGCCCTTCTTCGCGAAAGGCAAGCAGCGGCCCGCTACCGAGCGTCCACCAGTCTCCCTTGAGAGCCACTGCGCGGCGCCGCACCATTGACGCTTCAGCAATCTCGGCGACCTGGCGCTCAATGGTCAGCTGCTCGTCACCGGACAACGCGGGTACCGTCACGGTAAAGCCGACGGCCTGCGCCACCGACTGCAATGCGGCAATCAGCGGCGACGAAGAACGTTGCTCGTTGGCGTTTGCATTGCCGCTACCCTCTCCCAGGACGGCGGCCAGGCTGTGCATCGCGCGGTCCAGATATTCGGACTCGTGGCCCATCTTGCGCGCAAGGCGCTCGGCCTCCAGCTGTTCGCCGGCAAGCGTGCGCGCAATCAGGCACGACTGCACCATTGCCTGAAAGGCATCCAGAGCCGACCACACCAGCGGCATACCGATGCACTGCAGTGTCGTGGCGGTGGCAAGTACCGCTTCCTTGCTTGTCGTAATCCATGCAGCGTGCGGAAGCGGAAAGATGTTCGTCTTCCCCTGCAGTGGCGCCAGCGGTGCGGCTTCCAGATCGAGGAAACGGAATTCCCCACCCTCACTGTTCACCCACAGCGTCTGGTGCGCTGCGTACAGCACCTGCCCGACGCCAACCCCATGTTCTTCACCTGCGTTGAGCGAGGTGACAGCCGGCGGCAGGCGCGGTAGCAACGGAGCTGCCAGCCGTGCCAGCCACAGGTCGATTTCTGCTGCCGCGGCTGCGAGTGCCGCTGGGTCGCCCTCGTTGTTTTTCACCCAGTCCGCGCGGTCCAGCCGGAGCAGCCGGTGCCCGGGTGCGCCGACCACGACAAGACCCCAGCCGAGCGGCATCGATTCCGGAAAACCAAAGAGCAGCTGGCCGGTTTCAACGCGAAACAGCGCATGCAGTGCATCGTCGGCGCGTCCGTCGCGCATGCGCACCAAGAAGACATCGACACGTCCCTGCGCGACGATCCAGACATTGCGCCCCTCCAGCAGCAACGGCTCGCCCGTGCGCCCTTCGGCAGGCGTTCCATGGGACGAGAACTGCCCGGATGCGCTATTCATCGAATTTGGTTCGGAGTCCATCGAATCAGTTCTCGTGCATCAGGGTTGCATACAGGCCAGCCTGCGCGATCAGCTCGGTGTGGGTGCCGCGCTCCTTCACTTTGCCGCGGTCGAGCACGATGATCTCGTCGCAATCGCGTATCGTGCTCAGGCGGTGGGCGACGATCAGGCAGGTGCAGCCGCGCTGGCGCATGTTGTCATCGACGCGCATCTCGGTCACCGGGTCAAGGGCGCTGGTGGCCTCGTCGAGTACCAGGATGCGCGGGTTGATCGCAAGCGCCCGGGCGATCTCGACGCGCTGGCGCTGTCCGCCGCTGAAGTTACCGCCGCCCTCCTGCACCTTGCTGTCATAGCCGCCCTGCCGTGCCGCGATGACATCGTGAATCATTGCGTCTTTTGCTGCCTGGACGATCTGCGCCTCGGGCAGCGTCTCATCCCACATGCTGAGGTTGTCGCGGATCGTGCCGCTGAAGAGCGCGATCTCCTGGCTCACCATCGACACCGAGGCGATCATGCTGTGCCGCGCATGCTCGGCTCGGGGCTTGCCATCAAACAGGATCTCGCCAGACCAAG
>JAYSXN010000107.1:0-2067 GCA_043717405.1 Gammaproteobacteria bacterium | reverse complement strand
GTCGCCACCGGTTGGCCCCAGCTGACCATCGCGGTCAATGTTTCCGCCATGCAGTTCCTCAGCGGCGGACTGCAGCAGGACGTGCCGGCACTGCTGCGCGAATACAACGTGCCGCCGGGCATCCTGGAGCTGGAGCTGACCGAAAGCCTGGTCATGGAGAATCCAGAGTCGGTGATCGCCCTGATGCGCGAACTGCGCGAGCACGGCGTACTGCTGTCGATCGACGATTTCGGCACTGGCGCGCAGCTTCGAGCTCAAGGTGATTGCCGAAGGCGTGGAAACCGCCGGGCAAC
Source organism: Gammaproteobacteria bacterium (assembly GCA_043717405.1). Taxonomy (GTDB): domain Bacteria; phylum Pseudomonadota; class Gammaproteobacteria; order Xanthomonadales; family Xanthomonadaceae; genus Arenimonas. Next base: position 1,774 of record JAYSXN010000107.1, on the reverse strand, counting down.
TGGAGTGGTTGCGCGAACACGCCTGCGACGAAGCACAAGGTTACTTGCTGGCCCGGCCGCTTCGGTTCACTGAAATGATTGCAGGCATCGGCGCCGCCTACCCCCGGTAGAATGGCGGCATGGATGTTTCGCACCTGCTCGATGAACTCAACCCGGCCCAGCGCGAGGTGGTTTCCGCGCCACCGGGACACTACCTGGTGCTTGCTGGCGCCGGCTCTGGCAAAACCCGGGTTTTAACCCACCGTATCGGCTGGTTGAATGAAGTCGTTGGGGTTCCCGCGCACGGCATCCTGGCAGTGACGTTCACCAACAAGGCCGCGGCGGAAATGCGCGGCCGCGTCGAGGCGTTGCTGCTCAATGGCACGCGCGGCATGTGGGTCGGCACCTTCCATGGCCTTGCACACCGGCTGCTGCGCCTGCACTACCGGGAGGCCAACCTGCCCGAGTCCTTCCAGGTGCTCGATTCCGACGATCAATTGCGCCTGGTCAAGCGCATCGTTACGGCGCTTGAGCTGGAAGAAGGCCGCTTCCCGCCGCGGCAGATCGTCTGGTGGATCAACGCGCAGAAAGACGAAGGCCGGCGGCCGGCGAACATCCAGGCGCCCGGCGGCGATTTCTTCACGCAGACGATGTTGCGCGTCTATGAGGAATACGAACTGCGCTGCCAGCGGGCCGGGCTGGTCGACTTTGCCGAGATCCTGCTGCGCGCCCATGAATTGTGGCTTCATCAGCCGGCGCTGCTGCATCACTACCAGCAACGCTTCGGGCAAATTCTGGTCGACGAATTCCAGGACACCAACACCATCCAGTACGCATTCATCCGCGTCCTGGCCGGCGACACCGGGCAGGTCTTCGTGGTCGGCGACGATGACCAGGCCATCTACGGCTGGCGCGGCGCAAAGGTGGAAAACGTGCAGCGTTTCCTGCGCGACTATCCCGGCGCAAAAACCTTCAAGCTCGAGCAGAATTATCGTTCCACCGGCAATATCCTGGCAGCTGCCAACGCCGTGATCGCCAACAATCCCGAGCGCCTTGGCAAGCAGCTGTGGACGGCCGATGGCGAAGGCGACCAGATTGATCTGTACACCGCCTACAACGAGGTGGACGAGGCGCGCTTCGTGGTCGAGCGCATCCGTGCGCATATCGACGACGGCGGCAGCGCCGGCGAGTGTGCGTTGCTTTACCGCAGCAACGCCCAGTCACGTGCGCTGGAGGAACAACTGGGCCAGGCGCGCCTGCCGTATCGCGTCTACGGCGGCCAGCGTTTTTTCGAGCGCATGGAGATCAAGGACGCGATGGCCTACCTGCGGCTGCTGGCCAACCGCGACGATGACGCGGCCTTCGAGCGCGCGGTGAATACGCCGCCGCGGGGCATCGGCGAGCGCACGCTGGATGAAGTGCGCCGCCAGGCGCGCGCGCATTCGCTGTCGCTATGGCAGGCGGCGGCGCGCATCGGCAGCGGCACGGAGCTGGCCGGTCGCGCACGCAATGCACTGAAGTCATTCGCCGAGCTTATCGATGCGCTGGCGGCGGAAACACCAGACATGCAACTGCACGAACAGTTCGACCACGTGTTGCAGCGCTCGGGGCTGCGCGTGCACTACAGCGTCGAATCAAAAGGCCAGCTGGATTCGCGCGTTGAGAACCTCGACGAACTGGTGTCGGTGGCGAGCCGGTTCGAGCGCCGTGACGACGAGGCCAGCGAAGGCATGAGCGACCTCGTGGCATTCCTGGCCTACGCCGCGCTGGAAGCGGGCGAAAACCAGGCCGAAGC
>JAYSXN010000106.1:0-2068 GCA_043717405.1 Gammaproteobacteria bacterium | reverse complement strand
CGAGCGCGTCGCGTCCGCTGTAACCCTTCCTGAAAGCGCCAAATGACCTCTACCCCTTCTTTCGTTGAAACCCACGCCGGTGGCGGCACCTCGTTTGTGGGCCCCGATGCGGTCAACCTCTATCGCACGATTTGCTTGAAGGCCGCGTTGAACCTGTACGCGAAGTGCAAGTTGCTGACCACGCGCGGTGTCACCCCGACATCCATGCTGTCGATGGCAAGCGAGTACACGGGCAAGAAGTACAAGCGCGGTCAGCACGCCCAGGCCGCCATCGACGTGGGCGTCTGGGTCGACACCATGAAAGCCGCGCTGCCCATCGAACACAAGCAAGGCAAGTCGTGACCGTCAAAGAACTTGTTTCCGCGGCGCCGTGGATCGGCGCTGCCCTGATGTTCGGTATGGTCGTGTTTCCGGACGATCGCAGCACGATCACCCCGGCGCCTTCGGCCCCGACTGCGACCTGCAGCGCCGCCGACTTTCGCGTCGACGGTACGCGCGGGCGGCTCAATCGGCACGTGTTCGTCGTGACCGGCACAGCCGTCAACAATGGCGCGTTGGCCTGCGGCGTGCAGGTCAAAGTGTCAAGCTACGACGCGGCCGGCGTGGTTCTCGACACCTCCGACATCTGGCCCGCCAGCGTGCGCAACATCGCGCCTGGCGCGTCCGAGAATTTCAGCTATCAACTGCGCGGCGACGTACTGGCCACCCGGTTCGACGTCGTGCCCATCTCCGCAAAAACCTGGCAGTGAAAGGCCCACCATGAAACACAGCCCCGCCGCGATGCGCGCACCGCACCGCGACACCATCGCCCCCGCGAAGGTTCGACAAAAGCCCGGCCCCAAGCCTTTGAGCAAGAACGGCGAGGTGATGAAGCCGCGCGCGATCCGCATGACCGATGCAGAGTGGGTCAAGTGCATGTCACTCGGCGGCGGTCCGTGGATCCGCGAGCGCATCAGGACGGCCCACGTCCGCACTACATGACGTCGCACCCGACCTACTCACGGCAGCGCCGCGTAACGCAGCGGCCCGACCAGCGCCCATCGAAAGGAAAATGACATGCCCATCGGACCCGGAAAGTACGACGAAAGCTGCGAGATTGCCCGCCTCCACACCGAGGCCTTGGCGGTCGTGCTGATCGTCCTCAAAGGCAAGCACGGCAGCGGCTTTTCAGTGCAGTCGCTTGGTCGTGACATCACCGAGGCACTACCCGAGCTACTCGAAGGCCTGGCGCGCGACATCCGGTCGAGCCTGGCAGTCTTAGACGAGCCCGCACCGTGAAGCGCGCCCACATCAGCCGGACCCGCATGGCCGGACCGGATCATGCGGTGCGAACAATCGTCGGCGGTAGCGCTGGCGTCTACCGGCGCACGCCCTGCCCGCAGTGTCCGTGGCGGCTCGATGCTGTCGGCGTGTTTCCGGCCGAGGCCTTCAAGCACTCGGCCAACGTTGCGCACGACAGGGCGATGACCGTGTTCGCATGCCACGACGCCGGCTCCAAGCGCCCGGCTACATGCGCCGGCTTCCTGCTGCGCAACAGTGGGCACAATCTCGCCGTGCGCTTGCATCAGCACGACCGACTTATCGACCTGGCTGCAGTCAGCGACGGCAGCGTGGCGCTGTTCGACAGCTACCGCGCGATGGCAATTGCGAACGGCGTGGATCCCGACGACCCGGCGCTGGCCGACTGCCGCGCCGACGGCTACGAAGACGCGGCATGACCAGGCGCACCGAGATCGCCATCAACAGCACAGCTTCCTTACCCGCGCTACTGGCCGCCGCTTCCGCGCCCCAGCGCGAACTCATGAATGCCATGCTGGCGCACTACGTCGACGAGTTCGAGCGCATCGATCGCTTGCCCGAAACGGATGCCATCAGCGTCGCCTACTCCGTGCACCAGCTGGTCGACGAACGAATTGCGGACGTGCTGGCCAACGACCCCTTGGCCAGCGCCGTCACTTGCCGGCGTGGCTGCGGGCACTGCTGTCACTTGCAGGTGTCGATCGACCGCACCGAGGCCGCGCTCCTGCTTGCCTTTGCGTCGGAACAAGGCATCGAGATCGATCACGAA
>JAYSXN010000105.1:0-2069 GCA_043717405.1 Gammaproteobacteria bacterium | reverse complement strand
CCTCCGGTGGGCCGATGGTTGGCACCACCATGGCCGAATGGCGGCGCATCCTCGAAGTGGATTTGCTGAGCGTGGTGCGCGGTTGCCGCCTGTTCCTGCCCGCGATGCTTGCCGCCGGCAAGGGCCAGGTGTTGAACACTGCCAGCTTCGCTGGCCTGGCCGGTGCGCCAGGCATCATGACCTATGGCGTTGCGAAAGCCGCGGTGGTCGCGTTGTCGGAACAGTTGCGCGCGGAAGTCGGTCCCCGCGGCATATTCGTCAGCGTGATCTGCCCGAGTTTTTTTCGCACCAACCTGTGCGATGTGGCACTGGGCAACCAGGCCTTCGCGCAAGTGGCCGTGCGCCTGATGGACAGCGCCCCCGACACGGTCGACAGCGTCGCCGACGCGGTCTTCGCACAGGCGCAGGCCAAGCGTTTCATGATCATCCCGACCCGTCGCGAACCCTTCCGGTGGCGCCTGAAGCGCTGGTTCCCCGAGTTGTACTACCGGCAGGTGAGCAAACGCCTGCAGCTGCCACCGCCGCGCTGAGAGGCCGGCGGGCCGCGATGCGTGTGCCGGCCCGCCTTGGCCCATACTGGGATATGTAGGCCCGATCACAACGCCTGCGGGGCGTATTGGGCTGTAATGGAGTGGATGCGCCCTTCCCCAGAGGACAGATTGCAGATGACCGAGCGCGAGGAGTTGGTGATCCGGTTGGGCGAGGCCATGGACAATGGCGAATTCGAGATGTTCTTCCAGCCCGAATACAGCGCCGTGGACGGCCGCCCGATCGCGGTGGAGAGCCTGATCCGCTGGCGCCATCCGGAACGCGGGTTGATTCCGCCGGTGGTATTCCTGGCTATCTGCGAGGACAGCGGCTTGATCCTGCCGCTCGGTCGGTGGGTGCTTGGCGAAGCTTGCGCCTATCACTTCCGCCTCATCGAAGCCGGGTGGCCGGACATGTCGGTGTCGGTGAACATGTCGGCGGCGCAATTCAAGGACCCAGGCATGGTCGACTACCTGGGCAAGCTGGTCAGCGAGTTCGCCATTCCCGCCGGCGCCATCGAGCTGGAGCTCGACGAGAGCACGGTAATGAAAAACCCCGATCACGCGGTGCGCGTGATGACCGCCGTGCGCGCCCTGGGCGTGGGCCTTGCCATCGGTGATTTCGGCACCGGCTATTCGAGCATGTCCACCGTGCATCGCGTGCCCGCCGACAAGATCAAGATCGACCGCAGTGTGGTGCGCGGCGTGCACGAGGACAGCAACAATGCGGCGATCTGCCGCTCGATCATTTCCATGGCGCACGGCAAGTCGCTGCGCGTGGTTGCCGAGGGCGTGGAGATGAGCCAGGAACACGACTGGCTGCGCGCCAACGGCTGCGATGGCGTGCAGGGTTATCTGTTCGCGCGGCCGGCGCCGTTCGAGGACATGCTCAAGGCCCTGGGTCATCTGCCTGCCTGAGCCTGTGGCGCGCACATGATCACGCGCCGCCAGCTGTTGTCGCCAGCCGCAGCCGGAATCCTGCTGACGTTCGTGCTGCTGGCCACGCTGCTACTGGTGTTGTGGCGTGACTACACCGAAAAAACCGGCGCCGCCGAGCGCCGCGTCGAAGCCATTGCGCTTGGCAGCGATCGACTGCTGACCTTGGAGATGCGCAGCGTCGAGCGCGCCCTTGCCGACATCGGCGGCGATGCGGTGATGATGACCGCATCGGACGGGACGGGCACTGATGCGTTGCTCGCCAGGCTCGTTGCGGACGTGTCGGCGCGGCATCCCGAACTGCAGGACATCAGCATCGTCGATGCGTCCGGCCGTGCGCTGGTCGGTGGCCATGGGGACCGGCATTTTTCGCAGTGGGTCATGCAGCCTGGCAACGCCGGCAATGCCGCGTTGCGCGTAGGCGCGCCGATCCGCGAAGACGGTGCCGGGGGCTGGGTGCTGCCGGTAGCGCTGCCGCTGCCTGGCAACGGCCACGACGCGCGCTGGGTACTCGGCCGCCTGAGTCAATCGGAACTGTCCGAGCTCACTGCCGGCGTCGATGTCGGGGCGCGCGGCGTGGCCAACATATTCCATCGCGACGGCACA
>JAYSXN010000104.1:0-2072 GCA_043717405.1 Gammaproteobacteria bacterium | reverse complement strand
ACCGCAGCCAGGGCCTGCTCATCGCTGGCACCGCCGGTAGCCAGGTACATGCGGTCAGCGCCGGCCGCGTCGCTTACGCCGACTGGCTCAAGGGTTATGGACTGCTGATCATCCTCGACCACGGCAATGGCTGGATGACGCTGTACGCCTTCAACGATGCGCTGCTACGCAACACCGGCGACATCGTGCGCGCCGGCGATGCGATCTCCACTGTCGGCAGTTCCGGCGGCCAAGGGCGCAGCGCGTTGTATTTCGAATTGCGTCGCAATGGGCAACCGGAAGACCCGCGCACCTGGTTGCGCAAATAGGGCGAACAATCCCCTGATTTCAGCGCGCCGGTTTCGCCGGCATGGGGAATGGCGTCACCACGGTCTCACCGGTAAGCGCGTCGCGTATCGCGGTCTGGCGCTTGCGATCGACTTCCTCGATGCGCACGATGCTCTGCATCGGCAGGTGCAGCACGCGCGTGTCGGAAAATTCACTGCGCAGGCGTTCTTCGGCCGGGTCGACCAGCAAGCCTTCGTTGACGTCGAAGACAAGCTCGGAAATCTCGGTGAACCCCCACAGCGCACCCGACGCCACTTGCCGCGCATACAGCTCGTAGACTTTGCCGGCGTTGAGGAAGGTGATCTTGTAGAGCGTCTTGCTGGCCATGGCTGATTATACGGAGCGGCGGCTAAACGCCACCTGCGGGTCAGGGCCGCGGGATCAGGATGCTGCGGCCGCCCACGTCCAGCACGACGCCATCGCGACGGATCTGCGCCACGACGCTATTGCCGACCAGCGAGCCTTCGGCAACGCGTTGACCGTCGATGATGGCGAAGCGGCGCGCTGGCTGGGCGTCCCACACATGCATGCTCAGGCGCAGCGGCGGCAGGGCGTTGCGCTCGGATGCCTCGAGGCTGGCAAGCGTTGGCAGGCTTGGATCGGCCGCGGGTGCATCGGTCCTGGCGGCGTCCGCGACGGCTGACTGGGGACCGGATGCCGCTGCAGCACTTCCTTGCACGGGTGCGGCCGGCGAGGGCAACGGGCGTGCCGAAGCGGTGTTGGGCAAGGAAGCTGCAGCAATGGCTGGAGCGCGGCCAAACGGAGCAGGCTCCTCGGTCGCGCGGTGTTGCGCCGACGCTGCCCGACGCGCGGCAAGATCTGGACTTGCTGACAACGAAGGTGACGGCGAGGAGGCCCGCGTCGGCGGCGCGGCTGCAGCCCTTACCGCTGCAAAAGCCGCGCGTCCGCCGACGGACTGATCCGGTTCCAACTCCGGTTCCGGCTCATCAGCCGCGCCTGCAAACGGTGCCAGCGTTGATCCCGGATGACCGGCGCCGACGCGCACCGACCACGCGCCCCAGGCCAGCGCGGCAAGCAGCACGGCGGCGATGGGAACCAGCCAGCGCAGCGGCCATGCCCGAGGGCGCAAGGTCGGTTGTGGATGCGCTGCAAACAGGTCGGGCGGTGCGCCACGGCGACGCTCGGCCTCGGATTTGCGCAGCGCATCGAGGATCAGCGACATCTCAGCCTGCTCCGTGCAATGCGGGCCAGGCCGCTGCCAGCAGTGCCGCGGCGAGCAAGCCGACGCTCCACGCGAGAATGCGCTGGCTACTCAAAGTCGGCGCGCGCGGCGGCAAGGCTTCGCGCGCAGCAAGATCGACCAGCCTGCGATCGATTTCGCTACGACCATGGACGTAGCCGGCGAGCAGCGCGCGCTCGGCGAGCACGTTGAGCAAGCGTGGCACGCCACCGGACAGGTCGTGCAGGCGCCTCACGGCACTGGCTTGGAAAGGAAACCGGGTGGCACCGGCAACGGCCAGCCGATGGCGCAGGTACGCTTCCGATTCCGGCGCTTGCAATGGCGTCAAGTGATAGCGCGCGGTGATGCGTTGTGCGAGCTGGCGCAGCGCCGGGCGCGCCAATGTCGCGCGCAGCTCCGGCTGTCCGAGCAGCACGACCTGCAGCAACTTCTGAGTGGCGGTTTCCAGGTTCGTCAGCAGCCGCACCTGTTCCAGCAATTCCCGAGACAACTCCTGCGCCTCGTCGATCATCAGCACCACGCGCAGGTCTTGCGCATAGGCCTG
>JAYSXN010000103.1:0-2073 GCA_043717405.1 Gammaproteobacteria bacterium | reverse complement strand
TTGGCGGTGTGGGCATTGATTTGCAGCAGCAGTTGGTCAAATCGGCAGGCGATATGGCCCTGCTGGGCCCCAACTGTTACGGCATGCTGAACTATCTGGACGGCGTGGCCTTATGGCCGGACCAGCACGGCGGCGAGCGGTTGGAACGCGGCGTCGCCATCGTTACGCAAAGCGGCAACATTGGTCTGAACTTGACCATGCAGCGGCGTGCTGTTCCATTGGCTTACCTCATCACGGTCGGCAACAAGGCGGGCGCGAGCATCGAGCAATGCGTTGACGCGTTGCTGCAGGACGACCGGGTCACCGCCATCGGACTGCATATTGAAGGGTTGGACGACGTAGCCGCGTTCTCGCGCGTGGCGCTCAAGTCGCTGCGGCTGAAAGTGCCTCTGGTAGCGCTCAAGTCGGGCAGTTCGGTACTCGGCGCGCAGACCACCATGAGCCACACCAGTTCGCTGGCTGGGCCGGATGTTTTGTACGACGCACTGTTTGCGCGCTTCGGCATTGCGCGCGTGAATGACCCTGCCGGATTACTGGAGACGCTCAAGTTCTTGCATGTGCACGGGGCGCTTAAAGGCCGGCGCATCATCTCGGCCAGTTGCTCGGGTGGAGAGGCGTCGATGGTGGCTGACTTGGCGCAGCCGCGCGGGCTGGAGATGCCGGTGCTGCCGGCGGGCGCGCAGCAACGCCTGCATGCAGTGCTGGGCGACAAGGTCAACGTGGTCAATCCGCTCGACTACCACACCTACATTTGGGGCGACGCCGCAGCGCAAACCGAGTGTTTCGCCGGCCTGATGGATTGCGGCTTCGACATGCATTTGCTGGTGCTCGACTTTCCCCGGTCCGATCTCTGCGACGGTGCGACCTGGCAGATCACAGTGGATGCGTTCGTCGCGGCGCAGCACAGCAGCGGCGCGCCAGCTAGCGTGGTGGCCTCCTTGCCCGAAGGCTTGCCAGAGCCGGTGGCGCGACAGTTGTTGCAGCGTGGCATCGCGCCGATGCAGGGTTTGGCGGAATGCCTGGACGCAGTGCAACATGCCGCCATGGTCGGAGCGGCAAAGTTGCGCGTGGCGGAAATTCTGCCGTTGGCAGGTGTCCCGAACGGGGTCGGGATTGGACAGCCTCAGACTTCAACCGCTTCAACCGCTTCAACCGCTTCAAGCCCCTCCGACGCTTCCCGTGCTGCAATGGCGTCAATTGCTGCCGGCGGTTCATACCCGTCCTTGACTGCGATGCCGCCAATCGCTACGGGCGCTTCCATGATTGCAACGCCGGGCGTTTCAGCTGGCTCAAAGCCGCCTCGCATGCTCGACGAAGCAACCAGCAAAAGCGTGCTCGCCAGCTATGGCTTACCGGTGCCCCGGGGCGCAGTCGTAAGCGCCCAAACTGCACCCGCCTATGCCGACCAACTCGGCTACCCCGTAGTCGTCAAAGCGGTATCGGCTGCGCTGGCGCACAAGACCGAAGCCGGCGGTGTTGCGCTCAATCTGCAAAACGCGCAAGCAGTCAGCGCGGCGGTGGCCGCCATGGCAGGTCTGTCAGACCGCTTTCTGGTCGAGCAGATGGCCAGTGGCGTGCTGGCCGAATTCATCGTGGGTATTTACCACGATTCCCAGTTCGGCCTTACGCTGACGCTGGGCGCAGGCGGTATTTTTGTCGAGTTGCTGAAGGACGTCGCCACCTTGTTGTGGCCGGTGTCGCGCGCAGAGGTGTCTAGCGCGCTCGGGTCGCTTAAAACATGGCCGCTGGTGACCGGGTTTCGTGGCCGTCCTGCGGGTGATGTGCAAGCACTGCTGGATGCCGTGATGGCGGTGGTCGACTATGCGCAGGCCAACGCGGACAGGTTGCTGGAACTGGACGTCAATCCGCTGCTGGTGTTGCCGCAAGGCCGCGGTGTACTCGCAGTCGATGCATTCATACGAATGGCGGGCGAGGCGTCATCATGAGCAACGCAGTGCGGACATCGGTGGACGGCGGCATATGGACCATCACGCTGGACCGGCCCAAGGCCAATGCGATCGATGTCCCGACCAGCCTGGCCTTGTACGAAGCATTTAAAAAATTGCGGGACGA
>JAYSXN010000102.1:0-2074 GCA_043717405.1 Gammaproteobacteria bacterium | reverse complement strand
TATTGTCGCGCGTGGGGCCGGTGCTTTCGGCGCGGAACAATTGCATGCCACCTACCTTCAGCATTGGCAGGATGGCAACGGCCAGGATCACTATGCCCATGCCGCCCAGGAAATTCAGCGACTGCCGGTAAAACAGCACGCTGCGCGGCAGGGCGTCGAGGCCGGAAATCACCGTGGCGCCGGTGGTGGTCAGTCCCGATGCCGCCTCGAACACCGCGTCGGTGAAGCTGAGGTGCGCCATCGCCAGCGTGAACGGGATGGCGGTAACCAGGCTGGCCAGCACCCATATCGATGCGGTGATCAGGAAGCCATCGCGCAGGCGCAACTCGTAGCGGCTTTCGCGCACCGGGTACCAGAGCATCAGGCCGACGCCGCCGATCAACAGGAAGCTGTCGAAGAACGCGCCCTGGCTTCGCTCGTGCAAAAAATGGGCAATGACCAGTGGCGGAACCGTGATCAGCGAACTGAGCGCGATGATGGCGCCGAAAATGCGCTGCATGGCCTGCAGGCGATGCTTCACCTAATCACCGGCCTGGAACAGCGCGTCCACCTGCGGCATCTGCCGCTTGTCCATCACGAACAGGATCACATGGTCGCCCGGTTCGATGACCACGTCGTGGTGGGCAATGAGCAGTTTGTCACCGCGCACGATGCCGCCTATGGTGGTGGCCTCCGGCAGATCAAGTTCTTCCAGCGAACGCCCGATGACGCGCGAGGTGCGACGGTTGCCGCGGACCACCGCTTCGATCGCCTCGGCGGCGCCACGGCGCAGCGAATACACCCGCGCCGGCGCACCTTCGCGGATATGCGCGAGCAACGCGCTCAGCGTGACCAGTTGCGGGCTTACCGCGATGTCGATGCTGCCGCCTTCAACCAGCTCGGCGTAGGACGGACGATTGATCAACGCGAGCACGCGCGGGCAGCCCAGTCGCTTGGCCAGCATCGCTGACAGTATGTTGGCCTCGTCGTCGTTGGTAAGCGCCATGTAGACATCGGTCTGGTCTATGTTTTCTTCGCGCAACAGGTCTTCATCGGCGCAATCGCCAACCAGCACGATGGAGTTGAGCAGTTCCTCGGCAATGCTGCGGGCACGTTCGCGCGAGCGCTCGAGCACCTTCACCGAATAGCGGTTCTCCAGGCTGCGCGCTAGCTTGCGGCCGATGTTGCCGCCACCGGCAATCAACAGCCGCCGCGTTGGCCGGCTGTCGAGGCGACGCAGTTCACTCATCACGGTGGTGATGTTGCGCGCGTCGGCGAGGAAGAAGACTTCGTCATCTTCCTGGATGACCGTGGAGCCTTCCGGCTTCACTGCCCGGCCGTTACGGAAAATCGCGGCGACGCGCGCATCCACGTTGGCCGGCAGATGCTGGCGCAGTTCACGGATCTCGTGGCCGACCAGGGCGCCGTCGCGCACGGCGCGCACGCCGACGAGTTGCGCGCGGCCGTCAGCGAAATCAAGCACCTGCAGCGCGCCGGGGTATTCGATGAGCCGCTCGATATGGCGGCAGACCAGCTGTTCCGGGCTGATAGCGGCGTCAACGCCAGTGGCGATCCCCAAGTATTCCGATTCACGCAGGCGGGCGACCCGCGTGGCCGTCTTGGACAGTCGCTCGGCGACTTGGCAGGCGATCAGGTTGACCTCGTCGCTGGAGGTCACCGCGACCAGCAGACCAGCCTCCTCCGCCCCCGCCTGCGCGAGCACGCTGGGCAGCGAGGCATGGCCGACCACGGTACGGATGTCCAGTTTTTCAGCCAGCTCGCGCAAACGCTGGTGGTCGGTATCGACGACGGTGATGTCGTTTTTTTCGGTGGCAAGCGCAGCCGCCACCGACGAACCGACTTGCCCCGCCCCAAGAATCAGGATTTTCATGACTACCTTGAACGGCTGGAAAAGCGTGCGTGGGCGACGGGCGCCATGATAGCCCGTAGCGCAGCAGGCAGCTGCGCCGGCACGGAGGCATCAGGGTGCATTGGGGTCGCTCAGGTCAGCGGAAAAACATTGCTCGCGCAAGGCCGGCAAGGCCACCAGGTACCAGTCGCGACGGTTGGCCGTGCCGACGCGCAACGCGGACCC
>JAYSXN010000101.1:0-2080 GCA_043717405.1 Gammaproteobacteria bacterium | reverse complement strand
CGCGAGCAGGTGATAACTCGCGCGCGCGCGGCCGGCGTCACGGGTCAATTGGTGCCCGCAGTCAGCGCCGAGGGCTGGAGCAAATTGCGTGCAATCTGCAAATCCGATCCGGGGCTGCATGCCGCCTACGGCTTGCATCCGATGTACCTGGCCAGTCATCTGCCGGAACACCTGCAGGCCTTGCCCGAGTGGATCGAGCGCGAAAAACCCGCCGCCATCGGCGAGTGTGGCCTGGACTTTTTTGTTGCCGGCCTCGACGCGCAGGCGCAGCGCGAGTACTTCCGGAAGCAACTGGAGATCGCGCGCGATTTCGCACTGCCGGTCGTCATCCACGCCCGCCGCGCGGTGGAGGAAGTCATCGCTACACTGCGCAGCGTCGGCGGCCTGCAGGGTGTGATCCACAGCTATCCGGGCAGTGAGGAACAAGCGCGGCAATTGATGGACATGGGCTTCGCGCTGGGCATTGGCGGGCCGGTCACCTACGACCGCGCCAACCGCCTGCGCCGGATGGTCAGTCGCATGCCGCTGCAATGGTTGCTTCTGGAGACAGACGCGCCGGACCAGCCCGGCGCCATGGACCGCGGGCAGCGGAACGAGCCCGCGCGCTTGTTGCCAGTGGCGGAAACCGTGGCTGCACTGCGTGACGTAGCTGTCGAAACCATCGCGCGCGCGAGCGTTGACAACGCACGGCGCATCTTCAACCTTTCGGCAGCACCGGCATGCTGACCTTCACCGGGCGCAGCAGCAATTCAATCGCCTTGCCGACCGCGGCAAAGGCAAACGTGCCGGTGACGTGCGTCGCGGCCCCAAGTCCGGCCCCGCAATCGAGCTTGAGCGCCGCGTCGGGTCCCAGGGCTGGTCGGGTTCCACAGACGGAGCCGTCAGCCTGCGGGTAGCGTACGTTTTCCAGCGAGTAGATCGCCGGCACTCCAAAATAACGGTCGCGATTTTTAGGGAAGTTGAAATCGCCTCGCAACTTCTTGCGCACCAGCGCCAGCAGTGCGTCGTGTTCGGTACGCGACAGGTCGCGCACGCGCACCTGGGTCACGTCGGTGCGACCGCCCGCCGAGCCGACCACGACCAGCGGCAGTTTGCGTCTCCGGCACCAGGCGATCAGCTCGACCTTGCTACGGAAACTATCGCAGGCATCCAGCACGAGGTCGTAGTCGCGATCCAGCAACGATGCCATGTTCGGCGGGGTCAGGAAGCTCGCCTCCACGCACACCTCGACAAGCGGATTGATCCGCTTGCATCGCTCAGCCAGAACCACGGCCTTGCTGCGGCCGAAGTGGCCGTCCAGCGCGTGCAGTTGGCGGTTGCTGTTGGACAGGCAAACATCATCGGCATCGATGAGCGTTAGCCGGCCCAGTCCGGTGCGGGCGAGCGCCTCGACAGCCCAGGAGCCAACGCCGCCGAGGCCGACTACGCAGACATGCTTGCCGGATAATTGCCGGGTGGTTCCCGCCCCGTACAGGCGATCGATCCCGGAAAAACGCTGTTGCAGTATCGAGTCCACGCGCCATTGTACGATGCGACTTCGTTCAGTTCCGGTGGGCGCTCATTCACCCCGGCGCGGATACCTTAAGGCCATGAACCTTCCTGCAATGGAAAACCTCGGTCGGCTCGGGCCTTTGGCCTTGTTGTCCTGCCTGATCCTCAGCGCATGCGCGTCGGCACCGGCGCCGCGGACGATCGTGATCCAGCCGCCACCGCGAGTCAGCGCGCCTGCCTGCGCGGGATGCGGCCGGGTCACGCGGATCGAAACCATTGCCGGGGTGCGAGCCACGCCACAAGGGCACGCGGTACTCAGCGGAGTCGTGGGCGGCGTCCTCGCCGGCCCGGCAAAGCCCCAGTCCGGAACGCTCAACGCCGCGTCCGCCCCCATACACTCGGCCTACCGCCTGACCTTGCACATGGCGGATGGTCGGCGCCTGTTCGTGCACCAGAACTCGATCCCGGTGGGAGTGAGGGTTGGCTCGCTGGTACGGCTCAGTGCTGGTCGCGTGGTCCCGCTTCGATGAGCGCGCCCGCAAACGAACAAATTCCGCGTGTTACCCTCGAAAAAATGGAGTGTCCAACG
>JAYSXN010000011.1:0-2584 GCA_043717405.1 Gammaproteobacteria bacterium | reverse complement strand
TCGCGCAGATCCTTGCCCAGCGCGCGCCTCCCGTCGGCGGCAAGGACAGCGCGGACCAAAGCGCCGCTCTCGCCGGCCAAGCGTCGGGAACGTATAGTGTTTCCAGCTTGGCCACGCGCGCCGACGGAACCCGGGTACAGCTGCAGGCAGCCATCCGCATCGGCGGCGGCGGCGGATTTGGACAGCTTTACCTGCCGCTGTCGTGGCACGTGGGAGAATCGGACTGATGCCACCTTCCAACAATCTTTCCCAGGCGCTGGGCTCCGTTCGCCTGCGCTACCTCGAAAGCCCGGTGCCCGCCTGGCTGCGCCTTGCCGCAGAGGCGCTGCTGGACGTGTTGCCGCGCTCGCTGCGCCGCCAGCTCGGCGCACGCAATCGCCGCTTGTTGCTATCCCTGGCAGGTAGTGAGCTGCAGTTGCATGCCCTTGGTGATGAGCAGGCCAGCCTGGTCGGCGTCGTCCCCACCGATGACCCCGGCATGCTTGATGAACTTCGGCTGCGCCTGGATGAAAACGCCGGTAACGTCGGGCGCTGGCTGATGATTGGCATACGCCAGACCCTGCGTCCGGTGCTGGTGGCCCCTGCCTCGGCGGAACCACGACTGCGCGAGGTGATGGCGCACGAGATCGACCGGCAGACGCCCTTCACCCTCGACCAGGTCAGTTACGAGCCGCGCATCCTGTCGCGCGATCCGCTAAGTCGGCAGCTGCGCGTGGAGTTGGTGGTACTGCCGCGCACCACGCTTGACGTGGCGCTGGCGCAGCTGGGTCCCATGGCCGTGGGCTTGGCGGGCGTGGACGTCGTGGCGGAGGATGGTCATCGCCTTGGCGTCAACCTGCTGCCGCTTGCCGGCCGCAGCGTGCGCCCTGATCGTGCCCGCAACCTCAATCGCTGGCTCGGCGGGATCGCCTTTGTCGCCATCATCGGCTCGATGCTGCTGGTGCTGGACAACCGCAGCCAGACGCTGCTCGACACGCAGGCGCGCTTGGTTACGGTCAAAGCGCGCGCCATCGAAGCACGGCGGCTGCGCAATGAGCTGCGACAGTCCGTTCAGGCAGGCAGCTTTCTGGCGCGGCAGCGTGCGCAACAGCCGACCATGCTCGAGGTGCTGGCCGATTTGACGCGCCGCATTCCCGACAGCACCTGGCTCGAAAAAATTTCGGTCAGCGACGGCAGTATCGTGCTGATCGGCCAAAGCCAGCAGGCGTCCGCGCTGGTGGGTCTATTGCAGCCCTCGCCATTGATCATCCGGCCTACCCTGACCGGGTCGGTGCAAGCCGATCCGCGCACCGGCAAGGAACGCTTCACCCTCACCGCCGTGGTTGCCGGCAGCGCCAAGGAAAAGGAGGCGGCCAATGGCGACAGCAATCCCTGATCGCCGCCGCGTGCTGGCCGGCTTGCTGGTGGCGCTGGTGATTGCCTACCTGCTGCTGGTGCACTGGTGGTTTACCGCACCGATGCTGGCGATGGGCGATGACATCGAGAGCCTGCGCAATGAAGAGCAGGGATTGCTCGCTGAAGTTGCACAGGCGCCGGAGTTGCGCCTGAAGCTTGCGCAGGTGCGCGAGTTCGAGTCGCGCAATCCGGGCTTCCTGCCGGAGAGCAGCCGCGAGCTGGCCAGCGCAGGGCTGGTGCAGCGACTGCAACAGGTGGTCGCTAGCGCGAGTCCAAACCAGGCCGGTTGCCAGATCACCGCGCAGACGCCTACCGACATGCCGAGCCGTGAACCCTTCCAGCGGGTGATGGTGCAAGTACGCCTGCGCTGCGGCAACAGCGAGCTTGGCGCGGTGATGTACGCCCTGGAGAGCGGCAGCCCGCAGCTGTTCATCGACAACCTCGACATGCTGTCGCGGCGCAGCTACTTGGCAGCAGGCTCTGAAGGATCGAGCGGCTTAGACGTCAGCTTCGATCTCTACGGATACCTGAAGTCAACGTCGGGAGTCCCGCGTGGCTGATGCCTTCCGTCCCCTGAGCCTGCTGCTCGGCGCTGTCTGCCTGTGGGCGCTGTGCCTGCTGATCCTGGCGCTGTCAGGCTTGGGTAGCCAGTTTCCGGCAGCGTTCGCGGCCACGGCCGCCAGGCCGGTAGCTGCCGTGTCCCTGGTGCGCAGCAAGTCACGCCTCGGACCGATAGCCGAATACCTCGTGGTAGGCGAGCGGCCCCTGATGAACCAGGACCGTCGACCTTCGGCACAGATTGCCGCCGACGGCGATGCCGGCAACGCCGATCTCGATGTCATGCTGACCAGCGTGCTGATCACCCCAACGCTGCAACTGGCGATCCTCACTGATAACAAAGACGCGAGTACGCGCCGGGTGCGCGTCGGCGAAACCATCGTCGGCAGCAGCTGGCGCCTGGTACAGCTGGAGCCTCGGCGCGCCGTTGTCGAGGGACCACCGGGCCAGCGCGTGCTGGATCTGCGCGTGTTCAATGGCCAGGGCGGTGCGCCGCCGTCCTCGTCCACCGCGGTCAGTGCCCAACCAGGCAAGGTCGTGGTCTACGATGATGGCAATGCCATTGCCAATGCCAATGCCTCCACGGATGCAAACACGGCAGGCAGTAGCGAGCCTGTGCCGCCGCCTCCCG
>JAYSXN010000002.1:0-2627 GCA_043717405.1 Gammaproteobacteria bacterium | reverse complement strand
CCGCGTGCGAAATGCCATTGACGAACAGATTCGGATTGAACTGCGGCAGGCTGACCATGGCCAGCACCTCGCCGGTGCGCGGATCCACCGCGATTGCCGCGCCGTCGTGATCGCCGAAGGCCTGTACGGTTGCGCGCTGCAGGTCGGCATCGATGCTCAGCTGCAGGTCTGCGCCGGGTAGCGAAGGCACGTTGTTCACCACGCGCAGCACGCGACCTTCGACGTTTTGCTCCACATTCTCGTAGCCGATCTCGCCACGCAAGCGGTCTTCGTATTTACTTTCCAGCCCGGACTTCCCGACGTGGGTGAGTGCGGAATACTTGCTGTCGCCAAGGGCCTTCAGGTCATCGGCATCGAGCCGGCCAACATATCCGACAACGTGCGCGAACACGTCGCCGTAGGGGTAACGCCGCGTTAGGTATGGCACCACGTCCACGCCTGGGAAACGCTGCCGATTCACCGCCAATCGAGCGCGCTCCTCTTCGCTCAGGCGCAACTTCAGCACGACAGGGCGAAAACCCCGAATGGCTTTGCGCGTGGCTTCGAACTGCTGCAATTCTTCCGCACTCAGCCCGACCAGCTCGTTCAGTCCGACCAGCGTAGCTTTCAGATCCCCGGTCTGGTCGGGCACCACTTCCAGTCGATAGGCCGGAACATTGTCGGCCAGCAACTTGCCCTCGCGGTCGAAGATCAACCCACGCGCGGGCACCACCGGCCGTGGCTTGATCCGGTTGGCTTCCGAGCGCGTCTGGTACTCGTCATGCTGCAAGACCTGCAGGCGAAAGTAGCCGAAGCACAATCCACATAAAGCAAGCGCGATGCCCAGGAAGCCGACCAGTGCGCGTCGATGGAATTGCCCAGCCTCGACGTGCTGGTTTTTCATCAGCTGGCGGCGGCTGTGACGCACGTTGCTCAGTTGCGCTCGCGTGCGCGCAGCCGCACGACGTCCAGCAGCACGAACAGCCACGGCCACAGCAGCATGCCTATTGCCGGCGCAAGCCAGTTCCACCACGGCAGTTGCGGCGAGCGTGCGAGCAGGTGGATGGCCGCCACGAGCAGGCGATCATTGAGCAGCAGCAAGCCAATGGCGAGCGCCTGCTGCCAGAGCGGAAAGAACCGCAATCGTGCGCGGAAGTGCTGCACGAGGAAGGTAAGCACGACCAGGCGCATCGCTTGCTCGCCCAGCAACGTGGCCGAGGTGACATCAGCCAACAAACCAACCAGGAACGCGGTGCCGAGGCCAATGCGCAGCGGCACTTCCATCAGCCAGTAGGCGAGCAGCATGGCCAGCAGGTAGGGACGCGCAACGCTGATCGCCTCGGGCAAGGGAATCACTGCGAACACAAGCCCGACGAAGAAGCTGCCATAGATCAACCACGCAGTCGGCGCCTTGATCATGGTGCTGCCCTCGTCGGGGCGTGGACCGAGGGTGCAACCGGCTTGGCAGGTTTGGCCGCCGGCGGTGCCAGCACGCCTGGCTTGGCGGCATTGCTGGCAGGCACAGTCGCTTTCGACGGGAACGGAGACGGCGGGCCCATGTCTGCAACCGGGGGCAGGTTGCTGATCAACAACACCTCGTTGCCGTGCTCAAGATGCGCGGAGGGGCGGGCATCGGCGATGACGAACAGGCGCAACTTGTCCGCGTGCACACCGGTGATCACGCCAACCGGAAACCCGGCGGGAAAACGGCCGCCGATCCCCGAGGTGATCAACACGTCGCCGCGGCGGACATCGGCGCTTTGCGGAATGTTCGGCAAAATCAGGCGATCAGTGTGCCCGGTACCATAGGCAATGGTGCGCAGTCCCGATCTTGCCACCTGCACCGGCACCGCATGATCGGCATCGGTGAGCAGCAGCGCGGTGGAATGATTGGCGCTGACTTCAATCACCTGGCCGAGCACGCCGCCGGAATCTATGAGCGCCTGGCCAACTTCCACGCCGCCATTGCTGCCGGCGTCGAGCATGAGTCTTTGACGGAACGGATCCAGGTCGATGTCAACGATGCCGGCCATGCGCACGTTGAGTGAATAGCCACGGGTGCCGCCGAGCAGCTGGCGCAAGCGCACGTTTTCGTCGGCCACGGCGTTGAGGCGATGGATACGCGCAATGGCTATCTCGAGGTCATGCCGGCGCTGCAGGTTGTCGGCCTGCAGCTGGCTACGCAACACCAGGTTTACCCGCGCCTGCTTGAACAATCGCACTGGCGAGGCAGCAAGCCACCAGAACGGCTCGGTGACTACCGACAGCTGCTGCCGTGCGATCTGTCCGTAGCCGGCATGCTGGTCGGCAACCATCAAGGCCACCGACATCGCAAGGTACAGCGCCACCGGCAAGGTCGACAGCGCGCTGTCGCTAAGCCTGGAGGCCTTCTTGCCAGCGTAGGCCACGTGTTATTCCCGGGGCGCTGGTAGCGCTGTCACTCTGCTGAAAACATCCCGTTGCCGTGCATGTCGATCAACTCGAGCGCACGTCCGCCACCACGTGCGACGCAGGTCAGCGGATCGTCGGCAATGTGCACGTGCAGTCCAGTTTCTTCCGACAACAGCTTGTCGATGTCCTTGAGCAGCGCACCGCCGCCGGTGAGCACGATGCCGCGCTCGGCAACGTCGGAGCACAGTTCCGGCGGA
>JAYSXN010000001.1:0-7802 GCA_043717405.1 Gammaproteobacteria bacterium | reverse complement strand
TGCAGCTGCACGCCATCGGCGCTCCGGGCGCAGCTCGCGTTGACGACCTGACCCTGGTTACGCAGCCGGGCGCGCAAGCGGCCGCCGCAGCGCTCCATGCGCAGCAGGGCCTCGTCACCGTGCCCACCGGCGTTGCCGTCGACGTCGGCGCTTATTACAGCGGCTACGACACCAACTACACCAACTCCGGCACGATTGCCGCCGATGCCTATTCAGGCGCCGGCGCCGCTTACGCCTACGGCGTGGTTGACTACACCGGCCGCTTCGCCGACTTCACCAACACCGCTGACGGCGTCATCACCGCCAATGCCGAGGTGGGCAGCGGTTTTGCCAAGGCCACTGGCCTGTACATCTACGCCGGCCAGATCATCAACGTCGTCAATGACGGGTCGATCAGCGCCACCGCTACCGCACAGGTTGGCGATGCCGATGCCACCGGCGTGTTTGCCCATAACTACTATTCCGGCTTGACGCTGGTAGTAAATGGCGGCGACGTCACCGCCGACGCCACCGCTGGCACCAGCGGCACCGCTACTGCTATGGGTATCTATACCGTCGGCGCTGTCGGCAGCGTGGTCAACGACGGCAGCATCACCGTCAATGCCGACGCGTACGCGGGCAGCGCGACCGCCACGGGCGCGCGCGCCTACGGCTACTACGGCTCGGTAGACAATTACGGCACGATCGATGCCACGGCCACGGCCGATTACGGCATGGCCGTCGCCAACGGCGCCTACGGCCGCGGCTTTTTCGGCGGCACGGTGTATAACGCGGGCGACATCACGGCCACCGCAAACGCCTATTACGGCACTGCCCAATCTACCGGAGCCACGGCCTACGGCTTCTACTACGGCGCCTACGTCACCAACGAAGGCAGCATTGCCGCCGTCGCGAACGCCGACCTCGGCGTGGCCATCGCCACCGGGACCAATGCAACTTCGTACTTCCTGGGCAACGCGATCACCATCAACCACGGCGACATCAGCGCCGACGCATCCGCGTACGGCGGCGTCGCGGTCGCCACTGGCGCATATACCTACACGTTCCTTTACGATGCGCAGCTCGACAACAGCGGCACCATCGCGGCTACCGCCAATGCCGACCTGGGCTACGCGTCTGCCTACGGGGCGGTGGTGCAAGGCATGTACAGCAGCAGCACCAATTCCGGCGCCATCAGCGCCATCGCGAATGCCAGCGGCGGATATGGCTTCGCAGCCGGTTCGATCACCCACGGCAAGTACAGCGCAACGCTGGACAACTCAGGCAGCATCACTGCCACGGCCAACGCGGCCAATGGCGGCTACGCTTCGGCCTTTGGCGCGGCAGTGGTTACCGACTACGGCGACGCGACCACCACCAACTCCGGAAGCATCACCGCCAACGCCGCCGGTTATTACGCCAGTGCAGTGGGCAGCGTGACCCTCGCACCCTATGGCGCAGCCACGCTGTACAACAGCGGTAGCATCGCCGCCACCGCAGTCGGTAGCCAATACGGCTACGCCTACGGCGCCGTGGTCAACGGCTACTACGGTGTGTCCGTGGACAACGAAGGCAGCATCTCGGCGACCAGCACCGGCCTCGCCGGACAGGCCATCGGCCTGCGGGCGACAACCAACGGTGGCGACGCGTACGTCTACACGGGCGCTGGCAGCAGCATCAGCGCAACCGGCCATGGCGTCGACGCCATCGCCCTGCTCATGGAATCGGCGGGCACCAATACGCTGGTCAACTACGGCAGCATCGGCGCGTCTGGCGACCAGGGCCGGATGGCGATCAGTTCGAGCGACACCGCGGTGGCCAACCTGTACAACTACGGCACCATCAGCGGTTCCATCCAGACCGGCAATTACGGCGACTACCTGCTCAACGATGGCACCTGGAACGCGGTGCAGACCTCCAGCTTCGGTGATGGCGACGACACCATCCTCAACACCGGCCTGATCAACATGGGCGGCGCGGTGATCGACCTGGGTACTTTCGTTACGGGCAACGTGTTCGACAACGAAGGCACCATCCATGCGCTGGGCGGCAACGTCATCGACATGGGCCTGGTCAGCGTTGACGTTCCTCCGGTGGGCGCGCTGCTCCCCGGCCAGAACCCGGTGGCCTTCGTCAACAACGGCGTGATCAGCTTCCTCGACGGCCATGCCGACGACTCGCTGACCATTGCCGGCAACTTCACCGGCATCGGCAGCCTGTCCATCGACGTGGACGCCACCGCGCACACGGCCGACCACCTGGTCATCCAGGGCGACATCATTGAACCGTCGCACACGGTGGTGAATGGCGTGATCGTGACGCCGGTCAACGCGGCGTTCACCGAAGTGCCGTTTGCCTTCATCAGCGGCACCAGCCAGGCCAGCGATTTCACGCTGGGCAACTTCGGCCGGCCGTCGGACCTGTTCTTCACGCTCGACACCAGCATCGTTGCGCACATCAACAGCGCCAACACCGCGCCTGACGTGTTCTCGGTAGGCTTGACCGTGTCCGGCCTGAGCCCGCGCGGCGTGCTGGCGAGTTCGCTGGTTCCCGGCGTGCAGAACCTGTGGCATGCCGGCGTCGGCACCGTGTTCCAGCGCGAAGGCACCGTCCGCGACCAGGACGAGACCGGCTTTGCATTGTGGCTGCGCGGCTTCCGCAACAGCGGCGACGTGTCGCCGGATGTTGGCGCACGCAACTTCGGCAATGGCGGCGCGCAATCGTTCAGCCAGGACAACTCCGGCACCGAGATTGGCCTTGCCTACAACTTCAGCCAGGAGTTCAGCGCCGGCTTCCTGGTCGGCAAATCCGACGCCAACCTCGACCCGGACAGCGGTGGCCACGCGCGGATCAAGGGCGACACCTACGGTGTCTACGGCACCTGGACGCCGGGCAACTTCTACCTGGACGGCTCCTATCGCAAGTTGAATTACAACAGCGATTCGACCGTTGCCGGTGGCGCATTCTCCGCCGACGGCAAGGCCGACGGCTTCTCGCTGGAAGCCGGCTACGCCTTCAACATGGACGGCGGCCTGAAGATCGAGCCGCAGCTGCAGTACTCGACCATGCGCGTGGATGCGCTGACCATCGCCAGCAGCAGCTGGGGCAATTTCGTGGTCGACAGCGCGCATTCGGATCGCTTGCGCGCAGGTGTTGCCTTCCGCAAGACCTTCAGCACGGACGAGGATCATTCCTGGACGCCGTATCTGTCGATCAACGAGGTTCGCGAAACCTCCGGTAACAACGACTTCCGCATCGGCAATGTCTTCTCGGGCCAGAGCAGCCTGGCCGGCAACAGCACCCTGGTGGAGGGCGGCGCTACTGCGCAGTTCGGCCACTGGACGGTGTTTGGCGGCCTGAACTGGCAGGACGGCGCAGCCTTCAACAGCGTCGTAGGCGGCCAGCTTGGCGTGCGTTACAGCTTTGGCGGCCACGCCGCCCCGATGGCCCGTCCGGTGGTCGAGGTACCGCAGAAAACCTGCGCGGATATGGATGACGACGGCGACGGCGTCAACAACTGCAACGACAAGTGCCCGGGCTCAGCCGCCGGCCAGGCCATCGGTCCTGATGGTTGCCCGGTACCCGCCCAAGAGGCCGAGCCGGTTCTCGAGCCGAAACCCTTCAAGAACTGATGGAAGAAGACACCGACAATCCGTAAAGGGCGTGCCTGGAATCGGCGTACGGAGTTGAACGTCCACAACTGATCCGCGGCGTCAACGCACGGACCAGCGGCAACGAGTGCCACAAGCCGGCGGGGTCATACCCGCCGGTTTTTTTTGCGCCATTCGCAGCCAACGCTACCCGGGTCTGTGCCACCATGCCTGCCGCGCTTTTGCCAACGCGTCCTATCAGCTGAACTGGAGACTGCCCTTGTCGACCGAGACGCCGCCGGATTCCGATCCGATTGCTACCGCGCCCACCACCGGGCAGGCTGTGCCGCCAGCCAATGCCAGCGAAATTTCCGAGATCCCCGATCCGGCAACGACGGCCACGCCTCCGGCCTCCGCGACGGCGTCGGCGACCGTCGACAAGCCCCCCGTTGACCTTGCCAAGCTCAAAGTTGAAAAAAGCTGCTCGCGCGGCTTCGCCGAATGGCTGCGCAGTTCACGCGTGTCGCTCGCGATCACCTCCTACCAGACCGGCCGCGTGTATCTGGTCGGCTGCGATGCGCAGGGGCGCGTGTCCTTCTTCGAGCGCATCTTCGAACGCGCGATGGGCATTGTCGGCAACGCCGATCGCATGTACCTCGGCGGCCTGTTCCAGCTGTGGCGCTTCGAAAACGTTCTGCGACCCGGACAGGCTATACACCAGGTGTTCGACCGCTGCTACGTGCCGCGCAATGCGCAGACCATCGGCGACCTCGACATCCACGAGCTCGGCATCCGCAAGAATGGCAAGGTGGTCTTCGTCAACACCAAGTATTCCTGCCTGGCCGAGCTGAGCCTCACGCACAGCTTCAAGGCCATCTGGAAGCCGCCGTTCATCAGCAAGCTCGCGCCGGAAGATCGCTGCCACCTGAACGGTCTCGCCATGAAGGACGGCGAGCCGAAGTACGTGACCGCCGTGTGCAAGAGCGACTCCGTTGACGGCTGGCGCGACCGCCGGCACAACGGCGGCGTGGTGATCGACGTGGACACCAACGAGATTGTCTGTGAAGGACTCTCGATGCCGCATTCGCCGCGCTGGGCCAACGGCAAGCTGTGGGTGCTGAACGCCGGCACCGGCCACCTGGGCTGGGTGGATTTCGAGAAAAAAGCGTTCGTGCCGCACGTCTTTTGTCCTGGCTTTCTGCGAGGCTTGTCCATTGTCGGGAACGTTGCCGCCGTTGGCTTGTCCAAACCGCGCAACAAACGATTCGAGGGGCTGGCGCTGGACGCGGAGTTGAGCAAGCGCGATGCCGATCCGTGGTGCGGCGTCCAGATCGTGTCCCTGACGACCGGCGACGTTATCCAGTGGATCCGCTTCGAAGGCGACATCACCGAACTGTTCGACATCAGCTTCCTGCCCGGCGTGCGCAATCCGATGATGGTCGGCCTGCGTACCCCGGAGATCCGCGAACTGATCACATTTGAATCCGATATTTCTGAAGGAGCTGCTGCATGATCATCCACAAGACCATTCGCCTCGGCCTGGCCGCATGCCTGTCGCTCGCGGTGACCGCCGCCCTGGCGCAGACCACCACGCCACGGTCGTCGACCCCGGCGTCATCGGCTGCGAAGCCGCCTGCTGCATCGCAGGCACCGGAAAGCGCCGAGTCGGTGTTCGCGCACATGGACAAGAACGGCGACAAGATGCTCAGCCTGGAAGAATTCAAGACCGGGGTTGAATTGCGCAACCGCGAGATCCTGCTGGAGCGCTTGCAGGAACAGTTCAAGACGATGGACCTGAACCACGATACTTTCCTGCAGTCCACCGAGTACGCCCAGTTGCCGCTGGTCAAGCGCTACGGCGCCAGCGCCCCGGGTTTCACCGACTCCGACACCAACCACGACCAGAAGCTCGACTTCCGTGAATACATCGGGCTCATTTCGAAATTCGCAAACAGCCGTCAGGGCAAGCCCTGAGTAAACGGCGCCGCGCGCGCCGCGGATGGCATCGGCCGCCCGCGGCGTGACTGTTTCAGGCGATGTTGGTTGCCTTTTCCTGCGCGGCCGCGCAGGCGCGTTTCACCTGTTCAGGCGTCTGCAGCGGGACCCCATCGAAATAACTGACGCGCAGGTCCAGTCCTTTCGGCGAATAGCCGATGAAACAGAAATGCGTGTTCGGATAGAAGGCGAGATTAAAGTGCTTGCCGAGGCCGGCATTCTCGAATTCGATGATCACCCCGATGCAGTCGGGCTCCGGCAAGCGCAGCGTGTATTCCTGCAAGGCCAGCCGCGGCAACCATCGGCATCACCAGTCTTGAATCGCGGTGCTGCGCGCCGACGAAGGTCCGGTAGTAATACAGGCGCTGGCGCAAACGCCGCACCAGCTTGGGCTGGGCAGTGCACACCGCAATGAGTTCGCCGGCGGCGTTGCGGGCAATGCATACCGCCTGCCGGGCGCGCATCAGCGCAGTTTTTTCGTTCGCGAGGGCTTTTTCAGCAATCCAGAATGCCGCCATCTCCTGTTCGAGGGCCGGCGTGGCTTGTTTCCAGACGGCTTGTATCTGCGCTTGGCTCACTGGAACCTCAAGACGATGATTGGAGGGGACGAATGCTAGCAGCCTGCCGTATTCCTGCAGCGACCAGCATCAGCGACCGCCACAGCGAAGAAACTCTCCAAGCAACGGACCGACTATCGCCGGCTGTTCCATGTGCAGGTGATGCGAGCCAGGCAAACTGATCTGGTGGCCGTCGTGAAGCATGGCTACGCGGGCGTCGCGCACCGCGGTGCCGAAATACGACGGTGGCGGATCCGCTGCAATCACCAGGGTGGTCGCCTTGATTGCGCCTAGCCAGTCCTGGATGAAGGCTTCATCGGTGCGGACCGGCGCCGGCAGCATCAAGCGAGGATCGCTGCGCCAGGCGTGGCCATCGTCAACAGCGCGCAGATTGCGGCTGACAATCAGGCGTGCGGCGTCGCGGCTCATCGGAGTTGCCGCTAGGCGCGCATTCACCGCATCCTCCAGCTTGGCGATGACCCGCGGCGACTTGCCCGGCAGCAACGCGCGACGCATCGCGACGGCCTGGGCCAGGCGCGTGGCCGCTTCACTGGCGCGGCCGGCAATCGGTCCCAACGCTTCGATCAGCGCGAGCTTGTCGACGCGAGTCGGCGCCGCCACCGCAACCAGCGTGGCAATCGCGCCGCCCATCGAGTGGCCGAGCAGATGCGCGTGCGGCCAGTCCAGTGCGTCGAGCGCGTCGAGGACATCGTGGATCCAGTCGACGAAAACATAGTCATAGCCCGCGGCGCGATGCGCGCTGCCGCCGTGTCCCGGCAAGTCGAGCGCGACCAGGTCGAAGGCAGGCAACTGCGGCGCCAGTGGCAAAAAGCTGGCGGCATTGTCGAGCCAGCCGTGCAAAGCCAGCAGCTTCGGCCCGGCCGGGTCGCCGCCGCGCAAGGCAGTCATCGTGCCGCGCTGCCCTTCCAGGAAAATTTCACGCATCGTTGGCGGCCAAGCCGCGCAGGTGACGTTGCAGCAGCGCAGCAAGCGCATCGGCGTGGGCATCGCTGGCGTTCAACGCGGGGATGTAGCGCAGTTCACTTCCGCCGGCCTCGCGGAACAGCTCGGCGTTTTCGACGGCGTTCTCCTGCAGTGTCTCCAGGCAATCGACTGCAAAGCCCGGGCACAGCAGGTCCACGTTGCGCACGCCAGCACCGGCCAGCGCGCGCAAGGTCGCATCGGTATAAGGCTGCAACCAGGCCTCGCGACCGAAACGCGACTGGTAGGTCAGCTGCCATTGCCCATCATCCAGCTGCAACCGCTGCGCCAACGCGCGGGCACTCGCCTCGCATTGCCGCGCATACGGATCGCCGGCAGCGACGAAGCGTTGCGGAAGTCCGTGGAAGGACAGCAGCAACTTCTGCGCGCGGCCATGCGCCTGCCAGTGCGCGCGGACGCTGTTGGCGAGTGCGTCGAGCCAGCCTGCGTCCAGGTGGTAATCCTCGATCAGGCGCAGGCCTGGAACGCGCCGCCACTGCCGCAGTTCCGCCGTCACCGCGTCGTGCACCGCGGCGGTGGTTGAGGCCGAGTACTGCGGATACAGGGGCAACACCAGCAGTTGCGACAAACCTTGCGCGTGCATTTCGCGCAGCACTTTGGCCACCGACGGCGCGCCGTAGCACATGGCCACGCCCACCGCGTAACCGGGAAGACGTCGCGCCACGGCTTGCGCCAGGTC